>JAFGEC010000452.1 GCA_016931775.1 Candidatus Zhuqueibacterota bacterium
CAACACGTTCAACAGACTGGCTTTCATCGTTTATTGAATAATAATAAATCAAATCCAATAAAACGACCCTCTCAAAATCCGAACTCTTTGGCGCTGTAAATGCGACCTGTTCGGCTTTTTGCATTTGATGGTTCAATGAATAATATCGAATTAACCACGTTCGGGCCACCTGTACAACTGATGGATTGTAATCACCGGTAAAAATTTTGCAACAAAAATCGACAGGGAACGTTTCAGTTTTTGTACACGCCGAAAAATATCGAGCAAGCGCAAAGTGGGCCATTTCATGATGACTATTCGTTTCAAATGCGTTTTTTATTTGTGTCGCAGCAGCGGCATAATTCCGGGCATAGTAACTTTGCAGGCCTTCTGCGAAAGGATTCGATCCGTTTCCTTCGTCCGGGATTCTTTTCCAGGTTGTCCCTGCATTAGGTGGAGTTGATTCCCAGGATGTTGTGCTCACCGAACCGTCAAATTCAGAAGACGATGGTTGAGTTCCATCATTCCAGTAACAATCATGTGCATTAATCGTGGAGCCCGTATTATTGTCGATATAATATCCAGAACCGCCAACTCCTTCAAAATGATTATAGGCCTCACTATAATATCCAAAATTGGGCGTTCCCGCACTGATATGCACAACATCATCGTCAACATCACTATCAAAGTAATTTCCATTTGTCTCACCGTTCTCACTCCCTAAATTTGCACAAGTTGAGGATCCGTAGATTATTACTCCATTATAATCCGTACTATGCAAAATATCATTCGCCCAAAAGTGACTATCCCCGTTATAGATTCTTATTGGATCTCTTGTCGCGCTGAGTTTATTATCATAATAATCTCCGTCTGCGCCGTTATAATCAATTAATGCATAATAGGTAATGTTATCAATTTCACACTTTGTCACTGTGGGATTCGCACTGCTCCCATTCACATAGATTCCATACTGACAATTTGATATATCACACTCCTCAACAAGGGGATCACTGTTCAGAATTTCAACAGCACGGTTGGCATTTACAATTGTGCAATTATCCAGATATGATGTACTTGAAGCAGTGCTATTAAAAATTATACCGTACCAATCACCAATGGAGCTTGCTGTAAAAGTTACACCGTCTGCCTGTAGAGTACCATTAACTATTATTTCACTTTTTGAGGTATTTAAGCCGCCGGATTGGTCGTCACCGTTCAAAAAATTTACAGTAACACCGGACTGAATGGTCAAAGTCACACCGGTGGCAACGGTCAAATCACCGCCAACGTAAAATGGGCCATCGGATGAACTCCAGGTTGTGTTTGAAGAGACCGTGCCTGACCAATAATTTGTAAATAAATCGGCGATGATGATATTCGGATCGCCAGCGTCCTTGTGAATATTTGTAACAGCAATATGTGAATCCTGTTGTTGCGCATAAGGGGTTGAGGTATTGTAGAATTTACTGCTGGGATTACTGGCGTGATAGAAATGCTGGGTGGTTTCACCGTTAAATAGGCACGACGCGCTGCCGTTGTGGCGCTCATCAGACGGATAAATACCGCGAATATCCAGGCTGTCAAGTCCACTTTCCGCATTCGCAGTCCCCCTCGTGGTATCAGGAGTAAAGCTCCAGTTGTATAGGCCATGGGCGGCTTCGATGTCTATTTTTTTCCGCCGCCTGTCGTTCATTGAACTTGCTTCGCGAATATGCCAGATTAAAAGCCCATTACCCGGCCAATAATCTTCCCAGGCACTGAGTTTTTGATGATTTGAGACTAAAAAGTATTCAGTGGCGGATGACGAGGCCAGCTTGTAAAGTTCTTCCTCGGTTTGCATATCCAGGATGTCCTGGTCTAAAAGTGTCGAGACATCTATTGGTATTATCCAGCCAAATTTATTGGCATGTGAACCGCTCATGCGGAACCACGGATTGATGGTTCCCTGTTTTTGTTCAAAACCGTTATCATTGACCATCAGACCAAATCCTCCGGTGGCATAATGATCATATTCGGCAGCACCGCTATGGTCCAAATCCAGTACACCAAACTCATGACAATATTCATGCGTCAAAACCTGATCGGCCGCGAGCCTAGATCCAACCCGATTCATACTGCATTTCGTCGAATTAACCTGGATGTAACCGCCGCCATATTGACTGTCAGCAGTCGTGTAACTGTATCCGGCTTCTATTCCATTGCCACCATCATGGTTGACCACCACAAAAAAAAGATAATCGACATATCCGTCGTCGTCACCGCTGTTGGCCGTTCCGTCGGGTCCGTCGTTGTCGTAGTCGGAAAAATCTATGACGGAATCCGCTTTTATCATGATATCATTGTAAAATGCTGAGGAAACAACCCAGGTGGACGACATTGTATACGCGATATCGGCCACAAAACAGGAATCCTCAGTTTTTCCAAAAGGTGTCATGGTTAAAGTATGATTACCAAAAGATATGTCGTCATAGTAGCTGGGTATACTTGCATCATCCGCAGACGAGCAAATATCATCATACCACGACGGTAAAAGCTTTGAACCGGCGTTCGTGCCGCAGGCGTAAATAACAACAGCATGGACTGTTCCGATTTTTGGTACGGAAGCAACTCCGGACCCACCATTTGGTGTGATACAATCAGCGTCCGCCGCAAAAACAATTGAAACAGTATAACAATGAATGATAAATAAACAACAAAGAATTTTAAACATTGTTCATCTCCCTATTTTAGATATAAAATTTTCAACACCTCCGATCTCCCGCCGATGAAAAAAACACGGCAAAAATAAACACCGCCGGAAACCGGTGCCCCGGAAAAATCCGTTCCGTTCCAAACCCATTTTTTCTGGCTTTTCAATTCCAGTCCCTGAAATGAAAAAACCTCCTTTCCTATTATGTTATAAATCACTAATTTTAAAACACCATTTATGTCCTGCCCCTCTAAAACTACCTTCGAATTAAAAGGATTGGGATAAGCTTTAAAACAACCAAGCTGTTTTTCATTCTTTATTTCGTAAACTATATTTGACAAGCGTTTCGATACATATATCTCTTCCCCACGGATCGAATCACCCTTGTCGTATATTCTGACAAAAAATAATTCACAGTCATCGGATGAAAGCGCCGGTGCCATCTCAGCCTGCTCGGTATTGACAGGCAGGCCGAGTCGGACAGGCATGATCCATTTTTCGCCGTCCCATTTTGAATAGATCAAATCGCGACCCCAATCCCGGTGATAACTTGCCCGAAACCAAATTGATTTGCCGTTTGCGGAAATAAACGGATAACTCTCCCAACTGCGATTGCCGTCATAATTTTCAAAAAATAATTTCGGGTACGACCAGCCTGTATCGGTCTTTACAGAGTACATGACATCCGGCGGGTACATGGTCTCCCAATAGTGTGGCCCCTCGAAAACCAGGGTGTCACCGCCGCTGGA
>JAFGEC010000453.1 GCA_016931775.1 Candidatus Zhuqueibacterota bacterium
AAAGCCTGATTGTTGCAGAAAGTTTTCCAGATCCTTTAAAAATTCTTCACTTGAATTCTTGGGAAAAGACATATATGTGATGTATATATCCTTCCGAAACGGAACAAGGACTTCACAAGCTGCTCGATTACAGGATGGATCCCTGTCGCCCATATGAAAATAATTCACTCCGAGTTCAATTGCACGCCGGAAAGCCGCTTGATCCTTCACCTGTGTGCACCCGAAACCAAGCAGAGAAACCTCAAGGCCTGTGCGCCCGAGAATACGTTTGGGCATTCTTAGGGATCCGGATTTGCATTTCGATCCTGCAAGAGTTGAGAGACCCAATAAAGCACCCAAGCTCTTTTTACATGAAGTCTTGATAAACTTCCTGCGGTTGACCGTTTTTTCAGCAACGCTTTTTACTTTCATTATTAAATTTCTCCTTTTTTAAGGCCATACAATTATCACATATTCGTCGCAAATGCAAAAACTACTTTTTAATAATTAATGCCGATCGGAAAGGATATCTTGAACACTGGTATTGGTCGGTGAATTCGGTTTAACCGGAAAATTTATTCAAGATACGAAAAAAAATTAAATATCCAATTTGAAAATTTCCCCGCGGAATACACAAAAATTTTATGATAAAAACAATATTGAAATGCGTCATTGTGTTTTCAACCGGGAGCCAATTTTCTCTTGATTCGGAAAAAAATTCATGTTAATTTAACGTTTACCGGAAAAAAACGATGGAGAAGAACCAGTGAAAAAAATATATTTATTATTCTCAGCGCTGATCTTAACAGCCAGTTGCCAAACCGGCAAAACCATTGTCGTCACCTACCCGGCAATCGAATCACTTCAAACCAGTGACGTTTATTCCGTAACCGTTAACGGTCAACCGGTTTGGACGGAGAAACTGGAATCAGATATGGATTTATCCTCATTGCCGTCATGGTTCACTTCAGAGCCCCACACCCAGGTACAACAGCAGATACACGTGGCAAATTTTTCATGTAACGGTAAAATTTCCGTTCACATTGCCGTCAAGGAAAACATAAACCAGGCCTTCGTCCGGCCACGGAGCCGGGGCATATCACCCAAAATTGAAAAAAAAGCTATAGATTTCTCACTACCGGGCCCGGACAAATTATACATTCAAATCAATGACCTCCCACCTCTCTGTCTGTTTGCCAATCCCCTGGAAACGGACATACCGGACAGCACCGATCCGAATGTAACCTGGTTCGGCCCCGGTGTGCACAGAGTCGGACTTGTACGTCCGGAAGACAATGCGGTCATTTACATTGCCGGCGGGGCCATTGTATATGGCGGCATCGAAACCGACAGCGTATCAAATATTCGTATTTTGGGCCGGGGTATTTTGGACGGTGATTATAAACTCAGCCGCATGGTGAAACTGCAAAACAGCAGTAATATACTTTTTAATGGTGTAATCATAAGGCGCGGCAGGAGTTGGACCAATACCATCATCAATTGCGACGACGTTCTCTACCGCCATGTCAAGGTGATAAGTTTCCGGCCCGGAGGTGACGGTATTAACCCGCTCAATTCCAGAAATGTAAAGATAGACAGCTGTTTTCTCCGCTGCACCGACGATTGTATCGCCATCAAAGCCCCAAATCCAACACAAAATGTAGAAAATATTCAAATATACGATAACACCATGGTCGGCTATGCCTTTAGCGATGGAGTCACCATCGGCTTCGAGACCAATGGTCCGGAAATGCGGGATATTCATATCAAAAACTGTGATATTCTGCAGGCACGTGGCGGCAGCCGCGTAGACGGTCATTCGGCCTTTAGCATTATTTGCGATGGACCGGCGCGGATATCCAATGTTCTTTTTGAGGATATTCGCGTGGAGGAAGATGTCCTTAAATTATTCGAACTGCACATCACTGACGGAACAAAATACGGCATCGATCCGCCGGGACATATACAGGGTGTGCGTCTGAAAAATATCAATTGGGCTTCAAAACGGCTGGTTATACTTAAGGGATTCAGTCAGGAACATATGGTTCGTGACGTGGTTTATGAGGATTGCACAATTGCCGGTGAACCCTTGACAGAGGCTGACCCGGAAATCTTCCGTATAAACGAGTTTGTGGAGAATGTGCGGTTTTTTTATCAAAAAAAATAAATCCATTACCGCACATAAACCATTTTTTTCACAGTTGAATAATCTCCTGCCCGGAATCGATAAAAAAATATACCGCCGGCCAGATTTATGGCTTCAAACGGTATTGAATAATTTCCGGAAGCTCGTTTACCGTGCGCCAGTGTCGACACTTTCCGGCCCAGAACATCAAAAACTTCCAGTGTCATAAATTCTTCAGCGGGCAGTGAAAAACAAATAACAGTTCTCTCGTTGAACGGATTCGGATAATTTTGCGATAATCCGTATTCCGTGGGTGCGAGTCCCCAATTTGCGTCCACAGCTTCCGGGAAAACCTGTCTAAACACCACATTATCGATGTAAACATTCGCACTTGATTTACCACAGTTAAAAACAACTCTGGCTGAATAGTCCGACAATTCGCGCATGGTAAATTCATAGGAATATCTTGACTTGGTGGTCTGTATCGGTGTCGGGCCGAGTTTTCCATAATTTCGATTCGGGATGGATGATTGTTCAATTTTGGCCTCGATTGTACGTGGAAAACTGGCAAAAGCGTCAAATTCAAAGCGGTACTTTTTATCCTTTACCAATTCCATTCCGTTTTGTAAAAGCCGGATATCGGTTTCAGTGCTGCCGCCCGTGGTAATATCGATCTGAAAATGACCGTTTTTATCGACCAGACCGTGCGCAATGGCGTCACCTTCAACTGAAAATTCCCAATCCTCCTTGCCGGTCGAAAAGTCGCTGTTCAGCACCATATTGGAACCCGGTTCAATAAATTCGATTTGGGCGCTTACAGACTCGGAAAAAAGGCTTTTACTGCCGTCCGAATACCCGGCCTTTACACGGAAATACCATGTGGCATGGTTGGGCAAATCAACAAGATCGAGCCAGGTTTGACCGGTCACGGCAATTTCGGTTTGCGGATCCGGAGTTGGACCTGCATAAAT
>JAFGEC010000051.1 GCA_016931775.1 Candidatus Zhuqueibacterota bacterium
CAAATAAATATAATTGATTTATAAACAAATACTTAATAGCATACATTATATCTTGCATATCTAAAAGCGAAAGGACCGGCTGTTTTGCCAGTTTTCCTTAATTCGAATTGTCTATCGTTTCCATTCCAAGTCAAGACATCTATCAAGCGCTTTGCAAGGGAAAAAATCACAAATTATATCAACGCACTAATTTAAGTTGACGCCTATGCGCAGTGCGGGATTGAAAAGGTTGAGAAAAATAAACAACCTGACCTCATTTTTTTTGTTATTGTTTTCTCTTAAGCTTTTTGCCAACATGATTGATCCGCCGTCTCTGGGATTAGCCGATTATTACCGCGGAACAGCGGGAGAAAGGTTGTTTTTTGAAGATTCAAACAAGAATGCAGGATGTTTTTTCATTCACAATGACACGAGATATTACCACCTCAAGTATTCCTGGAATATATTTTCGAAGAAAACAAGGCATTATGATGACCATTCCAGATTTATCAGTTTGACATCTATCAATTATTCACCGGTGAACAGGTTTTTCCTGAGCATTAGGATTCCGTATGTCAAAATACGGTACACGGAATTTCCAAAGAGTCATTCCGGATTGAGCGATATCTTTTTTGGTTTGTCTTACAAAATTGTTATGGCTGAGAACCACAGTTTGTTCATATCCACCGGTGTAAAAGCACCGACGGGCGATAATACAACCGGCGAAACAATACAACCACTCGGTACCAGCGGCTATGACATACCGATTTTATTGAACACCAATTTTAAAACGAAAAAAACGAATTATTATTTCGACGCAGGTTGCATTATAATATTTAAATGTTTATGACTTTTTCTCAAGCTTGGTTGCATAAGATAGTAAGATTATTTTCTTGTTGAGTTTTTCTCTGCGAAGCCTCTGCGTGCTTTGCGTTTAATTAAAAAGCTTTGTCGCTCATTAAATTCTAAAAGTATAGATCTAGATAAGCATAGTATCTCTGCGCGAGGTTAAAAGCAATCATTCTGAAGTGCAAAAGCCCGGCTAATTATTCCGGTATGTTCATCAGTATAAACAAAATTTTGGGGGATACCCTCCCTACCCCATAATAACTTTGATCTTGCATAAAATTTTTGTATAATCTATTCAAATACCACAAAGTAATTTGTGTATGTGTAAAATGTTACTTTCCCGGAGAAAACCATGAAACGTATCATATCTATCGTCACAATCCTGTTTTTGTTCATGATATATTGTTCGGACCAGAAGAGCGTTCACATCACCGGTGAGTTAAAAAAATGGCAAAAAGTGACTCTTACTATAAATGGACCGCGTACCGGTGAATCGGCGGCCGTGAATCCCTTTCTAGATTACCGGTTAAATGTGACGTTCAACAACGGCGATCGTACGTATATCGTGCCCGGTTTTTACGCCGCCGACGGCAATTCCGCCGAAACCGGCGCCCAGACCGGCAACAAGTGGCAGGTGCGCTTCCGCCCCGATAAGGAAGGAGAATGGCGGTACCGGGTCTCCTATCGCACGGGTAAATACATTGCCGTCAGTGATTCCGTCGATGAGGGAAAACCGGTTGCAGGAGACGGTTTAACCGGTGTATTGCGCATTGCAGCCGCGGAAAAACAGGGGCCCTATTCAAAAGGCAGGCTGCTGGTCACCGGGGAACGGTATTTAAAATATGCCGAAACCGGTCAATACTTTCTCAAGGCGGGAGCCGACAGTCCGGAAAATTTTCTCGCTTTTAACGATTTTGACGGCACGTTTTATGCCGGAGACGGCACACGGCGGTTAGGCGAAGCAGGTCCGAATGAAAGGTTGCACACCTATGCACCGCACGCCGGTGACTGGAAACAAGGCGATCCTACCTGGCGAAACGGCAAGGGGAAAAACATCATCGGTGCGCTGAATTACCTGGCATCGAAAAAAATGAACTCGGTTTACTTTTTAACCATGAATTTTCACGGCGACGGTAAGGACGTCTGGCCGTGGATCGATCCGTACGAAAGAACACGGTTTGACTGTTCAAAGCTCGACCAATGGGAAATGGTGTTCGACCACATGGACAGGCTGGGTATTTTGCTGCATGTGGTCACCCAGGAAACGGAAAACGAACTGATTCTGGACAATGGTTATACCGGCGTATTGAGAAAGCTGTATTACCGTGAACTTGTCGCCCGTTTTGCCCATCATCTGGCGGTGACATGGAATTTAGGTGAGGAGAACGGCTATGCCGATTTTTCCGTAAACGCGCAGAATGACGACATGCGCAAACAGATGGCGGAATTTATCAAAACCCACGATCCGTATAAAAATATGGTGGTTTTGCATACGCATTCCAACAGTAAATTCCGGGATCCTATTCTTAAACCTTTACTGGAATTTGAATATCTGGACGGGCCGTCACTTCAAGTGGGTGATGTGAGAAATGTACACAATGTAACCAAAAAATGGATCCTGGCCTCTTCTAACACGAAAAAGCAGTGGGTATGCTGCCTGGATGAAATCGGTGGCGCACACACAGGCGTCAAACCCGATGCCGACGATCCGGATCACGACTCGGTCAGAAGATACGCGCTGTGGGGCAATCTGATGGCGGGAGGTGCGGGGTGCGAATGGTATTTCGGCTATCAATTCGCTCACAACGACCTCAACTGTGAAGACTGGCGCAGCCGTGATAAAATGTGGGATTTGACTGCCTTCGCTGTCGATTTTTTTCAAAAATATTTGCCGTTTTCTACAATGGCAACGGCAGACGAACTGATATCCGGAGATAACAACTGGTGCTTTGCCGGGCCCGGAGAAATTTATGCCGTCTATCTAGGAAAAGGCGGACCGGCAAGATTAAAACTGCCGGAAGGAACATATTCAGTCAGATGGTACGATCCTCGAAATGGCGGAGAATTGCAGCAGGGAACCGTCCAAAAAATCACCGGTCCGGGGTGGGCGAATATTGGTTTTCCGCCCACTGATAGCGCAAAAGACTGGATGGCGGTTGTTCAAAAATAAAGGATAAAAACAATGACGTGGCAAAAAGTCGCTTTTATACCGGTTTTACATATTTGTCTCTGTATTTTACAGACAGGCCATCCGCCGTTACAGCCTTTGCGTGCACAGGCCGTGCGGAGAACACCAGCTATTACACCAACTTTTACTGTACTATGGAACAAGAGTTTGGAACCATCCGGTAATCAGGATTTAGCCAAAACATCCAAACCGCCACAGGATTGGATTTCCCTGTTTAACGGCCTGGATCTGACCGGCTGGCAGGTCAAATGCCTGCCAAAAGACCGTGAAAAGCTTTACTGGTCGGTAAAAGACGGGGCCATTACCTGCAATTCCCTTGGTGACCGGAACCACGATTACGTTTGGTTGATGACGGACAAAGAGTACGGGGATTTTGAGCTTTACCTGCGTTTTAAAGCCTTCCGGGAGTCGCCCGGCAACAGCGGCGTGCAGTTCCGCAGCCGTTACAACGACAGTGCTGATGCGCCCAACGGCGGTTGGCTGGACGGTCCACAGGTCGACATCCACCCTCCCGATCCATTTCGGACCGGCCTGATATATGACGAAACCCGGGAGGAAAAACGCTGGATCTACCCCAGTCTCGAGGACTGGAGAATCGACAGCACCTACGCTGCCAATAAATGGACTTTTAAATACGCCGACGAGGGGTGGAACGAACTGACAATCATCTGCAGAGGTACTTGCGTTAAAACCGTACTGAACGGTGATATCATCGCTGATTACGACGGCAGCGGTGTGCTGGACAACGAGGCACACAGGATACATAACATCGCTACATCCGGTTTTATTGCACTGCAGCTGCACAGCGGTGATGAGCTATTCATTCAGTTTAAGGATATCCGGATTAAAGTTTTATAGTCCGAAGCGTTCAATTTTTTTATTATAATACGGTGCAAATCCAATTACATCAAATGCGGATAGTCACGTAGCATTATTATTTTGCAGAATCCGTAATACGGCTTAAAATTATTCGAAATTATCCTTAAAGATGCCGTTGAGTTGATATATGTGACTGAGCACGTTTTTAAAAACGATCCTCTTTATAATTTATGAAACCAGCCATATTTGGACTCGAATGCAAAAACCGGGAAATCTGTACTGTTTTTTCCAAACTGCTGCGGAGCACGATCACCCGGCTCACAGACCCCAGTACAGG
>JAFGEC010000454.1 GCA_016931775.1 Candidatus Zhuqueibacterota bacterium
GCATTTCGTCTTCATTAGATATGAACTGTTTTGGAGGCTGTGAATATGGATTCCTGTCGTGCCGCATGCCGGTATTTCTGCACTATTTCCCTGTTGTTGTGGAGTTTTGTTTTTTCTGCCACGATTACCGTGACGAATACGAATGATTCCGGTGCCGGCAGTCTGCGTCAGGCGATTGTGGACGCTGCGCCCGGTGATATGATCGATTTTTCCGTAGCCGGGACCATAACGCTTACCACAGGTGGACTGACGATTGGTAAAAATCTATCCATAACCGGCCCTGGTGCAGCCCAATTGACCGTTGACGGCAACAATGTTAGCCGCATATTTTATGTCAACAGTTCCGGCGTAACGGTGAATATATCCGACATCACAATCGACAACGGCAATTCCGCCAACTGGGGCGGCGGAATCGAAAACGAAGGCACATTGAATCTTACCGGTTGTATTATCGCCGATTGTTCGGCGAATGGGTCCGGAAACGGATACGGCGGGGGTGTGGATAATTATAACGGAACCGTGACGATCACCCATTGTCATATCTCCGGTAATTCCGCCACGAACCGCGGCGGAGGTGTATGTTCCTACGGCGGGACGATAAATATTATTGAAAGCACCATCACCGGTAATACATCGGATTACGGCGGCGGTGGAATCGATTTGGAAAACACAACCGCCTCTATCAAAAACAGTATTTTAGCCCTGAATACGGGTGGCGGAGCGAATAATTTTTTTAATTCAGGCGGTGGTGCATTGAGTTCGGGCGGCTATAATTTGTCAAATGATGCCGTCGCAGCTTTTATAGCAACGGGCGACCAGCAGAATGCCACCGCCAATCTCGCCGCCCTGACGGATAACGGCGGTCCGACCCAAACCCATGCCCTGCTGGCCGGCAGCAATGCCATCGATCATATTCCCGAGGGCGGAAACGGATACAACGGCGCACCGGCTACAGATCAGCGCGGTTATGCACGCAGCGGTGCAAACCGTGATGTGGGAGCGTTCGAATTCGGCGGTGTACCGCCTATACCGGATTTGATTGTGAGTGATATTACCTCTACCATTAATTGCAGTAACGACAATGTGAGTTCTACGGATTTTGACGTTACCGTGACCAACCAGGGTGGTGGGGACGCAGGAACTTTTACAGTCAGGATCAGTTTTGATTGCGGGCCGCCGGAGACGAACCGGGCCGTCGCGTCACTGGCCGCCGGTGCGTCTACGGTCATTAATCTTTCTTTTTCCGGTTCATGGAACGTGTGCAACGTGTGCGATTGTCAGGTCATCGCTACAGCGGATGTGGGCAATACCGTTACTGAACTCGACGAGAACAACAATCAGCGGACGGAGGATTTTTCTTCAACCATACCGGAATTGAGTGTCGTTTCGATAGATAATACGCCGGCATGTGCAGGAGACGGCAATTTAACCGGCATATATGTTACGGTGAGTAACACCGGCTGCGGGGATGCCAGTAATGTGACCGTGCGCCTGACCTCCGATTGCGGTCTTTTGTTTACCGATCAAGTGACCAACCTGACGGCTGGTGAAACCAAAGATGTATTGTTTCCGTTTACAGCCGGGATCGTCTCGTGCACCTGTAATTTTACGGCGACAGTCGATCCGGATGACACGATCTGTGAATGTACATCATCCAACAATTCCATGAGTTCAACCGGATTTTTAAGAATTCCCGATCTTGAGGTTCAGAGTGAAACATTGGCAGTCACCTGTTCGGGGAACGGAAATGTTGAAATATCCGGCACGGTGACAGTGCTCAATAACGGTTGCGGCCCTGCGCTGACGGTAAATATTCCCATGCGTTTTACTCTGTACGACAACACGGGTTGCACGGGCAATGTGCTGCATCAATGGACGGAGACCTTAACAGGCGTGAATATATCCTCTGCCGGAGGAACGCAGGTCTTTTCGCTGACACCGCAGACAATCAGTGAAAATTTATGTGCCAATTCAACCGGGTGCAATGTCTCTATTCTGATTGAAGCGGATTATTCCACAACAATTTGTGAATGGGATGGCACGGATAACAGTTATTGTGCAGATAAAACCGTCAACATTCCGGATTTGGTTGTAGACAGCATTACAGCTTTTTTTAATCCGGCGGGAGAGGGATTTGTGGATATCCGGATTCGCAATGTGGGATGCGCGCCTGTGACCAACAGTATGCTTCGTTTGACGTGTGATTGTGGATCCTGTTCCATAGATATGCAGCCTTTTGATATAAATCCCGGATCAGCAGTGTTTGTTCGGGTTCCACTGAGCGGCATCACACCGCCGTGTGTGTTTACTGCGGTCTTTGATCCGGAGAATAATTTCTGCGAATGCGACGAAACCAACAACAGCAAAACAACCAACGACCGTGACGGCGACGGCATTACCGACGGCATCGACGGCCAGGGCGACCGCGATAACGACAGTATCGAAAACCAGCTGGATTATGATCCGTCGGGTTATATTTACGACGAAGTGACGGGTAATATCGTGCCCGGTGGGTTGGTGACAATCAATGGTTTACCTGGAACTTTTGATGTTCTGGCGGACGGCAGCAATGGATATTACCGGTTTGTCATAGACGGTCCTGCACAGGTTTTTACCCTGTCGGTCACGCCACCACCCGGTTATGTTTTCAGTACGGTCTGTCCGCCACAATCCGGTGATCTGGATCCCACCGGTTTGCCTTCGCCGTACATGCTCGGATCCGGTGAAAACGGCACCAGTGGGCAGCTCGTGGACTGGATATGTGCCAATAATCCGTATTATCTGTCCATTCAATTCGAACCCGGCGAATGACCCCGCAGGCACGCATCGCGTGCCGAGGAGGCCGGAGCCGTTCCCCAAAAACGATCATTTACTGGTTTACCACCGGTGATTTAACAAGCTGAATTTTCGGTGTCTCCGATGGATTGGCCAGTAGGGCGTAAATATCGCCATGAAAAAATTGCAGCAACCGCAGTTTCGGCGATTCAAAACCGCCTGCATCCATTTTTGTCTCACAGATAAATTGACCCTCTTTAGAAAATACCTGATAGACCCGAAAGATGTGGTCTTCTTCCTGTGTATGTTTGAAAACCAGGATATGACCCTCCGAATCCGTCTTGATATCATAGTAATAAGGCATGTATTGATAATAAAAATCCTTGGATTCCAGGACCTTAAACGCACTGTCCGGTGCGCCGAGGGTCGTCATTTTTTCCTTTAAGAACTGATAAAATTTTTCCGTCTCCAGTGGATCGATTTCAAGCCGGTTATAATTGAGGGCGATTTTCGCTTTTTGAGTGCCGTTGATATCATAGATGTATAAATCCGGTTGATTCGACTGTCCGACAATTAAATGACCATCCGTGGTGTGTTGCATATAAATATCCGGCGATTTTGCAGAATAATTACTGAATGTCAGCAATCCCAATTTGGATTTAAATTGAACGGTTTCTTTACGTTTGCTCTGATCCTCGTAAAAGTCCACAACCGGTGTTCTGGTTTCCGATAAAATATCATCGATAAAAATATGCCATTTCGTCTTTTGGTCCTTGAGCATAATACATCCGCGGCATGCGATTTTATTTTCCCTGAGGGCAGTCATGTCATAGAGCGGAAAATCAAATTCGATGTCCTTGATATGTTCACCGTCCAGATTGAAAATCCTGATAAATGAATATCCGCGTACCAGCAGGTATTTATTGTCCAATATGGCCAGCTCATTGATTTTATCGTATACCGACGTTGATTTTTCACTCTTTATCGAGAACTCGCCGGCCAGTTGACCGCCGGCATCCAGTTTGATAATGTTGAGTTTTTCTCTATCAAGGATATATACGTTATTTTGTTCATCAAGGACAAGTCCGGCAAAGTGATCCAGATCGTCATCCCCCTCCAGCCACTGAAGTGCCGGCTGGTACGACGGATCGTTCTTTATTTTTACAATACCGGTTTTATAAATATCCACGCTTTTCTCAGCCCAACCGGTTGAGAGAAATAAACCGGTCGTTAACAGAAAACAGAATAGTTTTTTCATAACACCTCCAGATTAGTTGAGTTGAATAACATTTTCTGTAATGGTTTTTTCATTGGAATTTGTTACTGTGATTTTAACCTGTTTTTTGTTATCATCGTACACAGACAGGCATAAAACGTTTTGATGAAAAGCTTGTTTAGGATCCGCTAAATAAGACTGTTCCATGGCCGCGATATGGCGGGATACTTCCTCCAGATTTGGTTTTACGGATTTTGTATTTCGAAATACAGTGATGCCTAAGAGCACGGCAACACAGACCGCAGTCGCACAAAGCCAGGCGGCAGCCGGTTTGAGATGAATCCGGGCTATAATCGGTCGCAACGTTGTTTGGTTTTTACGCGGGCTTGGCTTGAAGAAAAACGGTGTTGGTGGAATATCGACGGGCTCCAGCCGTTTGAGACTGTTTTTTACTAAAAGACTATTGTTGACCAAAGTATCTATTGTTTTTTGACATCCGGCACATTCTTTTACATGTAAAGAAATATCTTTTTTAGTCTTTTGATCCAGTTCTTTTTGAAGATAATTGAACAGTGTTGTTTTGTTCGGACATTTCATGAGAATTCCTTTTTCAATTTTTTACTGCACTTTTCTATCGCTCTCGATAGGAATTTACCGATGGATGATTCCCGCAATCCGGTGACCTCCGCCATTTCCCGGTAGGATAGTCCATCCATGTACAACTGTAACAGCGTTTGATCCCTTGCCGTCATGCTTTGAATGGATTTCCGCAGCAAACGGATTTTTTCATTTTCCAAAATATCGTTTTCCATGTCCCGGGAAACGGTTGCCTCGTTATTTTTAGATACAATTTGATGCCATGTTTTGTTTCTCTTTATGATATTTTTAGCTTTATTGGAAGCAACTCGGTAAAGCCAGGCCCGGGGATTGCCGATTTCGCCTAATTGATGGTAAAGGATCACAAATGATTCCTGTGTTATATCCTCTGCCAGCTGGGCCTGACCCAACATTCGATAAAGAAACTTAAAGATGACCGGGAATAAATCCCGATATGTCGTTTCAAATTCCGGCATAAAATTTTTTCCGCATTATTCCTTTTATCATAATGACAAATATACGGCAAATTTGTGACAGTTATTTTTAATTTAATATTTTAATTTGTTTAATACTGTTGTTTTCTTAAATTCTCTTCAGTCATGTTTTCATATAAACAGCTGCCTTTATCATGTTAATTGATTATTTACACAAAGAATCACTCGACGTAAAAAAACGCAATTTAATCGTTTTACCCGACATTGTCGTGTTGTTACTGTTACTTGTGATCGTCTGTTTATTTCATCTCAACACGACACTTTTCTGGAACATAAACCGTGTTTCCGAATACACCGGTTCGTTTTTGTGGGCCAATCTGACGATCCTTGGCGATGCCCTGGTCGCTGCTGTTGTCATTTTTCCGTTTATCAGGAAAAAGCCGCAGCTGGTCTGGACAGCTTTGATGGCAGCAGTCGTCGCAGCTTTATTGGTACATACTCTAAAACCATTGTTAGATGTCGCACGGCCGGCGGATGTGCTGGATAATGACTTGATGAACAAAATCGGTCCGGTTCTTCATCGCCGGGCTTTTCCGTCGGGACATACGGCGACGATTTTTACACTGATTGGTGTTTTCGTGATGTATGTTAA
>JAFGEC010000455.1 GCA_016931775.1 Candidatus Zhuqueibacterota bacterium
AATCCTTTGATCGATGAAAGCCGGGATGATGGTATCGACAATGACGGTGACTGGGATCCTACAACCGACGACGTCGGCCTGGATGGTGTGGCCTTAACAGGAGACCCGGGAGAAGGCGACGGGCTTCCCACATCGGGCGCCGATAGCGGATCGCCCGGCGAACCCAATATCGACAAGACGGATGTGGATGAATCGGATATGATCGGCCTGAGCGCTTTTCAATTGTTTGAGCCCTGGACACTTTACCCTTTGAGCGACGACGAAGCATTATGGACGGGCACGGTTCCGGGGCACATCATTGATACGCAAATTGTCGGCGATCCCGAAGTTTTGTTTGGATCCGGGTACTTTTCTCTATCCCCCAAACAATTGCAAAAAATATCGCTCGGTTATATGTACGGCACCGATAAAACGGACCTTTATGCCAATAAAGCCGGTGCTGAAAAAATGGTCCGAACCGGCTATAGGCATAAAATTATAACCCCTATACCGACCTTGACCGCCATTGCCGGTAATCACCGTGTCACATTACAGTGGGATGATGCTGCCGAACAATACGAAGATCCAATTATCGGCAAGGCTTTTGAAGGTTACAAGGTCTACCGGGAGACAAATTCTTCGCATCTTCGTTACGGGGAACCCATCGCCCAGTTCGATTTGGTCAATGAATACCAGGGCCCCTCATCAATACTCATCAATGGTCAAGCGTTCTGGCTGGGTGAGAATACCGGGCTGGAATACAGTCTTGTCGATACGACCGTTCAGAACGGACAGATTTACTATTACGCCGTCACGTCTTATACGCACGGACAGCCGTCTTCGGGGATTCCACCTGAGGAGTGCAGTACTTACTTTAAAGGTACCAATGTTGCGACTGTCATGCCAATCGATCCAAAGGTCAAAGATTTATATCCCGATCCGGATTCGGTCCGGCATGTAAAGGGGATATCTACCGGCACTATCGAATACCTAATTGTTGATAGTGAAGAGATGCCCGAAAACCACACATTTCGTGTTACATTTCAAGACAGCTTCAATGTCAAATATTGTCACCAAACGACCAAATGTTTTTACCTGACTGATATAACTCAACCGTTAACTCCTGATACTATTATTGCAAACGGTGATGTTTTCGATTTAAATGGTGAAATAATTAATTATTTTATTTGTGGATTAAAACTGCTTTTTGATGGCGTACGCTCTTCGAAGGCAAATTATGACAGCTCCGGATGGAGCCGGGAGGGGATTTACAAATTTTCCTTTGAGCGATCCTTATATCCTTATATCGACGGATGTGTCATTCCAAATGATTACCGTATCGAGTTCGGAGAGGCCGGCATGGATACCTCGACTCTTTGTTATATTACTGATACAATAATACTGCGGGATGTTCCGGTTAACTTTAAGGTTTTTAATAAAACAACGGGACGCGAGATTAGGTTCGCCTTTTGGGAACAGGATGGCGAAGATGGGCTGTTTTCCGGGTACACTGCCATGTCTGAAAGCGATCGGATTATATTTATCGAACCGGTTGCCGATAAAGAGCGTTTTACCTGGTTATTCGAGCTTGAATCCCAACTCTTTGACGCAGATAATCCAAAATCAGGTGATTTTGTTGATCTCTATACGCTCAAACCGTTCTCTGCCGGTGATATTTTCGAATTTACCACTCCGGTCTCTCTTGATACAAGTCACGAGGACGAAAATCCTTCCAACGGTCAGATATATTTTTCTCTTTTGCAGAATTACCCCAATCCCTTTAATCCTGAAACTTTTATTTCTTTTACCGTGCCAAAATCCTGTCATGTGAAATTAGCCGTTTATAATATCAAGGGTCAAATCGTTCGTCTTTTAGTCAGCCGGCAATTGCCGGCCGGCACTTCTGAGGCACTTTGGGATGGATGTGATCAGACAGGCAACAGGGTCGGAAGCGGGATTTATTTTTATAGAATCCAGGCGGGAGAATATAATCGGACGAGAAAAATGCTTTTGGTCCGTTAGCTGTTATTTTTACATGTAACGGGGTTGTGTCAGGGAAAAATATATGGATAAACAAGCAACGATGGAGATCCGTTATCTCGTATAGAAAAATTAAAGTTCGGCAACTTTTTACAATTTTTGTCATTTATCTGCTTTTATCGTGCGTACTATATATAAATGAAGAATGTTCCAAAATCCTGAGTAGTAAAGATCGATCCTTTTGGTTTCGATTTTTTTGTATGCATATTGTGCTTTTTTCATTAAAAAAAATTGATAGGTGGAAAAAACAATATTCTTGGACAAAATTTTTGGATATAAATTCAATGTCTTGAAACTTTTCATTATGAATTATTGTTTAATAAGTTAAATTTTACTTTGAATCGACCTGAAATAAACATATATTATGTTTAATTGTAAATTTCTGACTAAAAAATTAATTAAATGGTTGGTGAATTGGAAGATATTTTAACAAAGAAGCTTCCAAGCTATAGAAATCCACCTGTAAATGAAGTTGTTTGCGGTATGAGATTTCGTCCCTCTGAAAAATTGCGAATTCCTCATATCGGTTTATTGTGGGATAAGTTCCGCACAGATTATCCCTTGCTTCAACATGCACCACCAATATCATCGGCTTCAGGTGAAATTCTGATAGATAGCAAAACAGGATTTCCATTGCCAAGAGTTTGGTTCATGAATCTAAATGATGATCAACTTATACAATTTCAGTCTGATCGATTTTATTTTAACTGGCGTAGAAAAGAAAATGCTTATCCGCGTTATCACCATATATTGAAAAATTTTAAAGTTGTTTATAATGTTATTACAGAGTTTTTTAAAGATTATAAATTGGGTGAAATCGAACCAATGGAGTATGAACTTAGTTATATTAACCATATCCCAAGAGAAATGGGATGGACGACGATTGGCGATTTATCAAAAGTATTTTCTGACTTTAATTGGTCACAAGGCAAAAATCGTTTTTTACCAAATCCAGAATTGGTACATTGGACTTCCAAATTTTCTTTTCCTGAGAATAAGGGTCATTTAACAGTTAGTGTAAAGCAAGCAATAAGAAAAGAAAATGAGTTACCTATACTCGTATTTGAATTAAAAGCTAATGGAATCGATAAAGATAATAATTTCCCAAATTGGTATGAATTGGCTCACCAATGGATAGTTCGCGGATTTACTGATTTGACGACTGAAAAAATGCACAAAATTTGGGAGATAGAAAATGATGAGTGAAGTGGCTGCATGGCAGCCAGGAATAAAGTATATGCTGTTAGAAAGTTTATATCCAAATATAAATCCATATGGGGATATAAAGTTTCATGACGCCTCTACTATTGATCAATCTACTCCAAAATCACGTTATAATGATAGCCCTTTTACACAAGCTGATCTACTCAGTACTCAGGACGATCAAGTACAATCATTAATTTACCAAATAAGAAAATCTAATATTATTTCTAATAACGAAAGGCTTGCAACGGATCTTTATACTTTGTTTAACATTACAAAAGAAGAAAATCCTGCAAGTCTTGGAATTTCTGTCGATTCGCTCAGTAACTTTTACGATTTTTTACAGCTTTATACAAATTTAGTGAATCCTATCTTATCTTTGTCTCCTGATTATAATATTTATGCTTCCTGGAGATCAAAGAAAAAAATTTTTAGCGTTCATTTTTTGCCAAAAGGTGGGACTCATTTTGTACATTTTAGACCCAATAAAAGACAGCCGGAGCATAAGATTAGAATTACCGGAACATGTACAATCGATAGCCTTTTTGATATAATTGAACCTTCAAGTCTTATTGGATGGGTATTTAATGAAGGGTGATAAAATACCTGATAGAGACAATATTGCTCGATTTTGTAGACCTTGGCAGGCTCCCGGAGGAGAAATACAAGCTACTGCTTTTATGTTAAGAGCTAATGATGATGAAGAACTATCCGTAAATTGGCTGGAATTTCTTAAATGCTCTAGTAGAGAAGGAGAAATCAGGGAAATTCAAGAAATTTATTCCAAAACATTTTCAGTTAGTAAAAATGCACGAATCGCTGTTCTAAATGTTGGGGAAATGCGAGATATTGTTCGTACAGAAAGTTTGGATAATAGGAATATTGAAGTCATTCATAATCCGATACCTGATGGAGATCAATCTCATAGTGGTGTGTATAATTTAAAACAGGACAATGAATTAATAGCTGAGTTAATCCTTGAAGTTGTTCGTGAAAATTATCCCGCGCGTGAAAAATAGTTTACAATAAATATTGAATATTTTTTTTGAATTATTAGCCCATTCAATACTTATCGTTGTTGGATGAGTTAAATATTTACTCAAAAAAATTCTATTAATAGAAATTTTCCCCTAAAACGTCCCCCCTTTCATCACCTCGGTCTTGAACTTTAAAAACATCCCTGAAACCCGCGGCACACACCGCCAGATTTCCTGTTTGACCAGCTCATCGAACATTTTCACATTTACCGGCTCGTCGCCCTTTTTATAATCGCCTCCGCCTTTATATCCCCAGGCCTTGGTCCAACCGGCAACGTCGGGATAGGTCTCCATGGCCAGAGACCGTACCATGGAGCTGATGTCGCAAACCGGCATGGGAACGGCCGCAGCCGAATCCGATGTGGCTGAGTATTTGGACCAGTTATCGGCAACATAGCTTTCAGTATAGCTGTGATAGCCCAGCTGCCACTGCAGTACGTCCAGATTTCGATAATCCGCCTCGGCATGAACCGGAATACCGGCATCCTCCAGGTAATGACTGGCATAACAAAGATACACGGCGGCGTGGTATTTTTGATTTTTTTTCCACGCCTCGACCGCCTCGTTGTAAAAATACTGGGTCATAAAATCGGCGAATCCGATGCCGTTGGGTGCATATATGTGGCCGATCAACATTTCGCCGTCGCCGATTAAGCCGGTGGGGCCATCAAAATCATCCGGTGCGGTACCGGCGTGTGCCATAATTTTGTACAGTGTGTTGAGATGCTTTTTGTCTTTCGCCGTATCGGGATAAATCATATAGGTGTCG
>JAFGEC010000456.1 GCA_016931775.1 Candidatus Zhuqueibacterota bacterium
GGTAAGAACCGCCGCGAACAACGCGTGGGACATCATTGCCTGCCGATAACTTTTCACGCCCATCGGCGGATTTATACGGATATTTCTTGTAATGACTACGCGTCCATTCCCACACGTTGCCGCTCATGTCCAGTACGCCGAACGGCGACGCCCCGGCCGGGAAAGCGCCCACCGGGGACACGGTACCGATTCCGGAATCGGTGTAATTGGCGCGTGAGGGATCAATTTTTGGCCCCCAGGGATAAATACGGCCGTCCCGGCCGCCGCGGGCGGCTTTTTCCCATTCGGCTTCGCTGGGAATTAAAACCTGATATTGTTTTTCCACCAGCAGGGATTTTATCCGCTCAGGTGTGTTTTCCGATTGCTTTAACTGTTCCTGCAGCCAGCGGCAATAGGCCAGCGCATCGTGCCAGGTCACATAACGAACCGGATAATTGCCCGCACCCGTTATTGATTCCCGGTCTGCCTTCTCATAGCCGCTCGTTTCCACAAAACAGCGGAACTGGGCAACCGTAACGGGATAACGGCCGATGAAAAATTTTTCCACAGATACAAAATGTTGAGGTATTTCTTTTTTATAGAGAGAGGCGAAAATATCATCCTTTTTCGTTATCGCTTCCATCTCATCTTTCGTACTCCCCATCATAACCTCACCCTGCGGAATTTCCATGAATCCCAGCAGGTTATCGTTGGGTAAAAAGAAAAAATCCGGATTAAAACGCGGATCGCCGATACGGGCCAGCACAATTCCGGCCTCACAGCGCTCGCGGGGGGATAGCCGGCCACCTTTAAGAAGCACCGTTAACCGCTGCGGAATACGCTGCAGCAGATCGCGGCCCAGCTGGAAATTTTTCATCCGTTTCGGCTGCACGATGGCGGCGACATCGCCGGCCAGCCAGATGTTTTTCCATTCCTTATCGGTTTCAGGTTTACGTTCGGGCGCCAGTTCGACCAGCAGGGCGAGCACATGCTCGATCTGGTTATTTTGAAAAACAAGAGTACCTACCGCGGAAAGGATGGTTTCCCGCCAGTACTCCAGTTGATCCACCAGCGGCAGAATTTTTTCACCCAGGTTCTGTTTGGAAGCCAGATACATTCCGGCCAGATGTTCCAAAAAAGTACGGTGCGGAAAAGCAAACAATCCCGGCGAACGCTCCACCAAAAGTCCCGCGCGCATTTTAATGCTTTCAAGAACATTCTGCGCCCAGTTGTAGTCCGGTTTATCCCCGCCGGTCAGCTTCGCCAGCGCCGCAATTATCGCGTGATCGTCAATATCCGGACCCGATGTATCGCCCTCATTTTCGGAGTGTCGCTCCTGCAGGCGGAACGCCAGTTCGGCAATAGCGGAAATAACATCCATTCTTTTCACGCCGGATTCGATCAAAAAGCGGCCCAGACTGGGGGCATCCTGGTTTTCGCCCATACGTATTTCATCCCAGCGATAAAGCAGAATATCGATACATTCGTTGTACAGCAGTGCCCGCGCTTCGGGCAACTGTCCCTTTTTGGCGTGCACCATGGACATGACCGTCAGTAAAAGCGGATTGGGCGCCAGCTCGTGCAAATCCCCGCAATCCAGCGCCTGCTGCAGCTTTCCGGCCAACGGCTCGGCCTGGCCTTTGTCCACCTGGCCGACCCGCTCGAGTTCGGCGTACCAGCACGACACAAACCGTTTGATTTGCTCGTTGGAAAACGATGCCAGTTCCACGCCGGGCACCTCCTCCAGTTGCCAGGCCGGCATTTGGTAGGATAATATCCGGCAGGTTACCAGAATCCGATTTTTCGGAAAACGCTCCTGGAATTTTTCCAGACAATTTTTGACGCGTATTTTATTCTGTTCACCGCCGATCTCATCCAGGCCGTCAAATAAAACAAACGCTTTTCCGTCATCCAGCGCTCTGTGAAGCGCTTCCCGCACATCTCCCATGGCATTTTGTTCGAGTTGATTATTAATATAATCCATAACGACCTGGACGCATGGTTCTTGATCCGACAAAAAAATCACAAAATCTCTTAAAATAATACGAACAGGTATCAATTCCAGTATCGCTTTTGATAAAAAATTTTTTTCTTTATATATCGTCCGATCCGTGTGAAAAGCCGCCAGCGCCAGGGTGACCATGTTTAAAAAAGTCGATTTGCCGCTGCCCGGATCACCCAAAAGAACCAGGTGGGGATAATGTTCCAGCGCTTCACAGGCCGTAAGTTGTTGCTCTTTTTCCGGTTTATCACCCAAACCGGATTTTTGCGCCTGTTTATTTAAAGCCTCAATCCGGTCTACACTTTTAAACAATTGCTCTTTTGTCAATTTAACATTCAGATTGACGTAAATCCTCGAAAGCTCCAGCCGCTCCTGTTGAGAGGTGGCATCGGCCCCGCTCAGGTCCAGTCCGCGCAGCGACAGAGTTTGACAGGTGTTATACAAATTTTCATGATAGATACGCAGCAGACGATCCCGATCATATCCCAAAACTTGCAGCGCAGCGTGCAGTGTTTTTGCCATGTCGGCCAGTTCCTGTCCCAGCTCTGCGGATTCGAGCAGTTTCCGCATGGGTCTTTCGTATGTTTCCGGATCGTTTTGGTAATCCTTCACATCCTGTTCGACATTGGGCCTATTACGTTTCAGCTTTTTGATTAGTTTGTCTTTGAAAAAAGTATAAAGTTCGGAGGTCGCTTCATCGGCAATTTTTTTCCCTCCAAATACCAAAACCAGTAGTATGATGCTGATGATATCCATAAAAGCTCCTATATTGAATTAAGATAATTGTTGGTGAAATTTGGGACACCTCAAATCTTTCGATCAGGAGGTGTCCCGCTTTTATATTTACCCGGCCCGGTACGAGTCCGGGCGCGGCCAGGACGAGGCTGCGCCGTTTTATCCTCGGACGCACAGTTATTAAACCGGGCGCCATTTCCGGATGATAAAATGTGAGACAACACCACACGAAAACCGTTGTTCCTGTTCCTGTTGTTCGGATTGTTCCTGTTGCGGACGGCACAACGACAATTCTCTGCATTATTGTTGTAAGAACCGCCGCGAACAACGCGTGCTGCCTTTCAGCCTGCCCTTCTTTACCTCTTATCTTTGAGACGATATAGAGGATAAAGACTGTTTCAGCCAGCCGCCGAGAAGCCTGCCGATTTCCTGCAGATATCCGGCGCCGTGGTGATACTGTCCGTCGGACAGCCATTCCATTTTATAACATAATCTGATATAATGCCGCACCGACTGCAGCCGGCCGTCCGCTTCTTTCAGCCGTTCGGGCCGTTTTGTTTTTAATCCTGAATTTGCCAAAACCAGCAGCTCAAAAAAATCGAGAACGGCATCCTGCAGCCGTTTGGTAACGACAAAACGCTGCGATCTTGGAAAATGCGATGTGACATGCAATATCCATTGGGTAAAGTCAAACGTCCGCGTAAAAATAATCATTTCTTCTGCCATGGGTGTTTCCTTTTATTGGATTCCGGCCCAAAACATCCCTCCTCAACCCCCATGTATCACCATAACTCACGTGATTGATCCACCCCGTTATAGATGCCTTGAGCGCATTAAAATCCAATTCGCTATTTTGATACAGGGATATTTTATGACGCAATTTCCGCTGAAAGTAAATTCCTTTCCGGCGCTTCAACCGGCGATGGGTGGGATAAACAATAAAGCCGAGGAAGGGAATACCCTCCTGCACGGGACGGACCTGCGCCGAATTTTCGTGCATTGTCAATCTTAATGAATGCAATCGGGCTATCGAACGTCCCTTTGCTTCCCGGAGGATTTTTTTATCGTTATGAAAAAGCAGAAAATCATCCACATATCTCAGATAGCCGGGGATCCGCAATTCGCGTTTTATAAAATGATCGAAGCCGTTCAAATAACAGTTTGCCCAAAATTGACTGGTCAGATTGCCGATAGGCAGACCACGCGGCCTGGCGGCGGCAAATAAATCATCACCGGGAAAATACCGTATATCGTAAACTTCCGACAGGATATTTTCGCCGAATTGTAATACAAGGTCAATAAGCCAGCAGACATCATCGTCCTTGATGACTTTATGTAAAATATTTTTCAAAACCTCATGATCGATAGCAGGAAAAAACTGCTCGATATCACACTGAAGTACATATTTATAGCGCCGGGCATAGTGCTGTACCCGGTCGAGTGCACGGTGGGTTCCTTTATCCTTACGATTGGCATAGGAATCATAAATAAACGAACGTTCGAATAACGGCTCAATAATCCGGCAAAGGGCATGATGCACCACCCGGTCCCGAAAAGGCGCAGCAGAGATAAGCCGCTTTTTAGGTTCGTGGATGTAAAAAGAGAAATAATCCCCCGGTTTATAGGATTTTGTTTTTAATTCGTGAATCAACCGCAGCAGATTGTCCTCAACCTTGTACTCAAATTCAGCCACATTTGCTTTGCCGCGTTTTCCTTTTGCGGCTTTTTTAAACGCCTGGTAAAAATTTTCCCACGTTAACATTTTCTCAAACAGTTGATCCATCAAAAAAACCTCGCTTTCAGAGCTTCAGAGTTCAGAGCCGTCAGAGAACAGAGGGA
>JAFGEC010000457.1 GCA_016931775.1 Candidatus Zhuqueibacterota bacterium
CATATCGTGCCAAGTGCACCGGTGGTTCCGCAAAATGATCCCACATTACTGTTTACAAATGCGGGAATGAACCAATTCAAAGATATTTTTCTTGGAAATCGCAAAGTGCAATACCCGCGTGTTGCCGATTCACAAAAATGTATTAGAGTTTCTGGTAAACACAATGATCTGGAAGAAGTTGGCCGGGATACTTATCATCATACTTTTTTTGAAATGCTGGGCAACTGGTCGTTTGGGGATTATTTTAAAAAAGAAGCGATCCGGTTTGGATGGCAATTGTTAACCAAAGAATGGGGATTGGATAAAAACCGGTTATATGCGACCGTTTTCGCCGGAGATGCCAAAGACGGACTCGATCCGGATAATGATGCGGCAGATGAATGGAAACAGGAAACGGACATCGATCCCAAAAGAGTGCTTGCTTTTGGTAAAAAGGATAACTTTTGGGAAATGGGCGAGACCGGTCCTTGCGGGCCCTGTTCAGAAATCCATATAGACCGCGGTCCCGAATATTGTGACAGTACGGATCCGGATCATGTTTGCGGTGTCAATGCCGGTTGTTCCCGGTTTATCGAATTGTGGAATTTAGTGTTTATACAATACAATCGTGATAAGCAGGGTGTACTGCTCTTGCTGCCTTCAAAACATGTGGATACCGGTGCCGGATTTGAAAGACTGGCTGCGGTTTTACAGAACAAGGTATCCAACTATGATATCGATCTTTTCGAACCGATAATAAACCGTATCGCAGAACTCACGGGAAAAGATTATACTGTAGGCGAAACCGGTGTGGCGTTCAGAGTTTTAACCGACCATATTCGGGCCTTGTCATTTGCCATTGCAGATGGTGCCATACCAAGCAATGAGGCACGGGGTTATGTTTTAAGGCGAATTCTACGCCGTGGCGCCCGTTTTGGACGTGTGCTGGGCAAACATGAACCGTTTATTTATAAATTGGTGGCACCTCTGGCAGAAACGATGGGCGATGCCTATCCGGAACTGCGACAGCGGCAGGAGTACATCGAAAGGGTCATTCGAGCTGAAGAAGAAAGTTTTGGTAAAACACTTGATCGCGGTATTGAATTGTTCGAGCAAAAGGTTCAAAATGTGCTGGCTTTGGGTAAAAGTGTTTTCCCGGGATCGGATGCTTTTCTACTGCACGACACATATGGTTTTCCTCTGGACCTGACACAATTAATGGCTGAGGAGAAAAAGCTGACCGTCGATGTCGAAGGATTTAACCGGGAGATGAAAGCGCAAAGAAAACGTTCATCAATGGAAAAAGCCTCCGGTTATGACACTCTGAACTTTGAGTCTGAAAAACATTCTACATTTGTGGGCTATGAAAACGACAAAATAAATACAAAAGTACTGCATTATGAAGACGGCCGCTTGGTACTGGAGGAAACACCTTTTTACGCCGAATCCGGCGGACAAATCGGTGACCGGGGGCGAATTTTTAATGATAATTTTCAATTTCGGGTCGAGGCAACGCGTTATATCGGCGAAAATATCGTTCATTTTGGTTCCCTGCTTTCCGGCGAAAAACCGAAAAGCGGAGAGGCGGTGAATGCAGAGATCGACCGCGTTGCCCGGCGAGCGACAGAGCGGAACCACACAGTCACACATTTGGCACATGCCGCTCTTCGTCAGGTTTTAGGCGATCATGTTCATCAGGCCGGTTCGCTGGTGCATTTTGACCATATGAGATTTGATTTTACACACTTTGAAAAGGTCAAGGACCACGAACTGAAGGAAATTGAAACAATCGTCAATGAACATATTTTAAATAATCATACCGTTCAATGGCAAGTCATGGCACTTGAGGAGGCCAAGAAAAAAGGTGCCATGGCTTTGTTTGGTGAAAAGTATGATGAACGAGTTCGGGTTATAGAAATTAACGACTTGTCCAGGGAATTATGCGGTGGAACACATGTCAAAGCGACGGGACAAATCGGACCGTTTGTGATTGTCGGTGAATCCGCTGTCGCAGCGGGTATAAGGCGGATTGAATGTCTTACCGGTTTTAAAGCCTTGCGGTATTTAAACGCCTGCCGGCAGGATCTGGAAACGGCAGCAAAAATAGCCGGATGTCCTGTTGCAGAAACAGCTTCCCGTTTCGAAACTTTGCTGCAGGAACGGAAAACCTTCGAACAAGAATTAGATAGTTTACGCCGCCAGACAATTAAAATAAAAATACAGCAGCTCTTGTCTCAGTCTTTTGAAAAAAACGGTATAAAAATCGTTCATGCAGAAATTCATGTTCCGGATGTAAATGCATTAAAAGCTTCGGGAGATCTATTGCGCGACGGACTTGGCTCCGGTATCGGTGTACTTGCAGCGCGATTTGAAAATAAGGGAAACTTTTTATGTGTTGTGACGCAAGATCTCAAATTAAAAGCCGGAGATATTGTTAAAAAAGTTGCTCAAATTGCGGGTGGTAGCGGAGGGGGCGGCCCCCATATGGCCCTTGCCGGAACAAAGGATGTTGCAAAAATAGACCTGGCGTTGTCAAAAGTAAAAGAAATAATTGGCCAGATGATAAATGAGGGAAAAGATACCTAAACCCGAAAGGACACAACGACGAAGTGAAGGTTTTTGAAAAGCTGTTGAAAATCAGAAAAAAACGAGGTGCAGGATACCTTGTTTTAATTGATCCCGACAAACAGGAATTAAAGTCCGCAGTAAAATTAGCCAAAAGTTGTGTAAAGGCCGATGTGGATGCTCTATTGGTCGGTGGGAGTTTGTTATTTGCTCACCGGTTCGATGAACTTATTCAAGGGATCAAGGCAGTTTGTGATCTTCCAGTCATTATTTTTCCAGGCAGCACCAAACAGATTTCGCCATATGCCGATGCCATCCTGTTTTTATCCTTGATCAGCGGCCGAAATCCAAATGTCCTCATAGGTGAACAGGTCGTTGCCGCACCCATTATTAAATCCATTGGTTTGGAAGCAATCGGAACGGCGTACATGTTTATTGAATCGGGCAA
>JAFGEC010000458.1 GCA_016931775.1 Candidatus Zhuqueibacterota bacterium
AGGTAGGCTTTATCCATGAAAAAAAGAAACAAATCGGCCGTTTCAAAAACGGCAAAGATAACATGCATATCCCGGGCATCTTCAACACTGGAAACGAATCCCTGCTACCAAAGTGATGACTATATTGCCCGGTTACTCATGCCTACATATTTTAACGCACTGTTACACATACCGATCGCCAGAAGGATATTTTTCAAAAAGGCTGTTCCGAAAGGCATTTATGAATATATCATTGCACGCACTAAATATATCGACCGTATTTTTGAGCAGGCGCTGGCTCAACAAATGGATCAAATCCTGATTTTTGGTGCCGGATTCGATTCCCGGGCCATTCGGTTTCAAGACATCATCGGGGATGTTAAAGTGTTCGAATTGGATGTTTCGACAACACAACAGGCAAAAATAAGGCAATATAAAAAACGGCATTTGGCCATTCCTTCAAACCTTAGATTTATTTCCATTAATTTTGACAGGGATTCGCTGCCCCAAAAATTAAAAGAGGCCGGATTTTACAACCAAAAACGGAGTCTGTTTATCTTGGAGGGTCTTTTAATGTATTTGCAATCCGATTCCGTTTTTGAAACTTTTAAAACAATCAGGGATTTCGCCGGTACGGGAAGTTATATTGTTTTTGATTATATTTACACCTCTGTTCTGAGAGGTGAGGACAATTATTACGGGGAAGCCGGAATTTTGAAAAGAGTGACCGATATGGGTGAACGGTGGAATTTTGGAATAGAAAAAGGACAAATCGAACCGTTTCTTGCCAAGTATACATTTCGACTCATCGATCACAAAGATGCCGCGGACCTGGAAAAGGAATATTTCAGTTCCCCGGACGGCAGAATCATTGGAAAAGTCAACGGTACGCACTGTCTCGTAACGGCTAAAAAGCTATAGAAACTGTATAAAGACCCTTTTTATATTCAACAAATCGTTATTTGGACACTTTTCATTTCGCTGGTTTTTATGTTGCTTTCATGCCATTTCAAAATAAAAAGTGAAAATAATCCATCAATTTGATTTTTAAGAAGGTTCATCCATGAAAAACCGTATTTTTGTTTTATCCCTGTCAGTATCTATTTCTTTTTCAATGCTGCTCACCCTGTTTATCATTGCAATACCCATACCGGGAGTATCATCAGATGATATTCTGTTTGACAACTTTCAAAATCCACCGGAATCCGCCAGACCGAGAACGTGGTGGCACTGGACGGGCGGCAACGTAACCTTGGAAGGGATCACCATGGATCTCGAATGGATGCGCCGCACGGGCATCGCGGGATTTCAATTGGCCGACGTCGCTTTTGGAGGCGGGCAATCCGTCGAAGATAAAATTCTGTTCGGCACACCTGAATGGCTGGCCGCCGTTCGCCATACAGCGCTGGAGGCCGACCGTTTGAACCTTGAAATGGCCGTATTCAGTTCCGCCGGCTGGAGTCTCACCGGAGGACCATGGGTGAAACCGGAACAGGCGATGAAAAAACTCGTGTGGAGCGATACCCTGATTTATGGTCGCCGGAATTTTAACAGCCGACTGCCGCACCCTCCTTTCAACAACGGCCCCATCCGGAATCTGGGACCGGGTAACCGGCCGGGTAGAAAACCGGATCCGACCTATTACAATAACATTGCCGTACTGGCTTACCGGACACCGGTATCCGGATCCGATATGTCCTCACTCGAACCGAAAGCAACCAGTCACACCGGACCGGTCGATGCCACCACCCTGCTTGATAACGACCTGAATTCCGCATTGACCATAAAAGCGCCGGAGAATGGCGATCCTGCCTGGATACAATTTGAATTTGAAAAGCCGTTTACGGCGCGCGCATTCACTATCAGCGGCGGCAAGGGAATTCCGGTGGGCCGGCTGCTGGCAAGCGAAAACGGAAAGAACTTTAATACTCTTGTAACACTGCCGGGTGCACAGCTTTACCGGCAGGGCTGGGTTCGAACGTTTTCTTTTCCGGAAACGCGTGCAAAATACTACCGCATTGAAATGACCGGTGCGCCCCTCGGACCTGCTGAAACCATGAACCAGACGTATATTCAACCAGCATCCGAATATGTGCTGTCCGAGGCGATATTGTTTTCACGGCCTCGTATTCACCGATGGGAGGAAAAGGCCGGTTTCAGACATCTGTTCGAATACGAATCCGTTTCCACGCCGCATATCCCGGCAGAAGCCGCTATTCAGCACACTGATTTGATCGATCTCACCTCAAAAATGGATCAAAACGGAAATTTGAAATGGGAAGTTCCGGAAGGAAAATGGAACATACTGCGAATGGGCTACTCCCTCACCGGCGCGAAAAACCGGCCCGCCATGCCCACGGGGCTCGGTTTTGAAGTGGACAAACTCAGCCGTGAACATACGAAAAACTATATCGAAAATTATATGGAACCCATTGCTGAGGCGTTGGGACCGCTTTACGGCAAAAGCCTGCGTTACGTTCTGCTGGACAGCTGGGAAGCCGGTATGCAAAACTGGACGAATTTTATGCTGGAAGAATTTCAACAGCGTCGAGGATATGATGCAAAACCCTACCTCCCGGCATTGGCCGGCCGGGTCGTTGTCGGTGCACAGGTGAGCGATCGATTTCTGTGGGATTTCAGGCGCACCCTGGCGGACATGTTTGCGGAAAACCACTACGGCGTAATATCAGAATTCCTGCGAAAACAGGGTATCGGAACATATGGTGAAGCTTCAGGAGTTTCACTGGAAATTCTCGAGGATGCACTGCTGTGTAAAAAATTTATGGACATACCCATGGGTGAATTCTGGATGCGCGCCCTTCACCCTGAGAGAATGTACTATGAGGATGTCCGGGGGGCGGCATCGGCATCGCATGTGTACGGTAAAAATATCGTTGCGGCGGAAGCATTTACCGGCGGCGGCTACGAATCCCCTTTTACATTA
>JAFGEC010000459.1 GCA_016931775.1 Candidatus Zhuqueibacterota bacterium
CATCTGTCAAAATTTTAAAATTACATATATTTGGCAAAAGGAGGTGCGTCGCACCGGTTCTATCCCACCCGAGACTGAGGTTTTACGAATGATCCTCCGCCGCCCCGTCGAGCGGGGAAGCTTCCCGGCCGGTGCGGTTTTATGGTGCTGTCAATTTAAACATTATTTTTTTGTCTGCACTCCCATACAAAAACACTCGGGCCGGGCGATCTTGCTCCGCTGATTTTTTTGGTGGGAATTGACGAGATCTCTACAAAATATAAAGTGGAAGCAGTGATGTCATGACGAACTTGATATTCACCGCGATATCTTCGATGACTGCATAATACTGATATTATTGTTAATATTGAGCTTAAATCATTGCGGGATACGGCAAAATAATCAAAATCACTTTAATAATATCATGAGAACGAACTCGGTATGTTTTTCTCTGCGTACCTTTGCAAACTTGGCGGTCTTTGCGTTAATTAAAAAGAATAAAAATGTCATTCGGAATTCTGGCTGAACTTTTTATATGTAATGACAGTGTTTTTTGTGTCAACTTTTTTTTAAAAGCCGCTGTATTGTTTAAAGGATGTAGAAAAACAGGAAATACAGAAAAAAAGTCCAGAGTAAAGTGAAATCCTTCGTTTTTCAATCATAATTCTAAAAAACATTGACATTTTATAAACTTTATAAATTTCCGTATAAACCTGTTGCTTTTTTTGTTTAAATTTTCTACTTTTTAATAAATTATGTGAGCATCATTGAACTTTCCAGGTATACATCATTTGTCTGCTTTCATGTTATTGCTTTGAACTCGAATTAAACTCTAAGTATAAGCGTTTCTAAACTAATCAAGCAAACCAAGCGGGAGGGTATTGTGATTAAAAAAGTGAGTTTAACTGTCGTGTTGTTGGTTTTCGTTGTTTCGTTATTTTTCTTCAGCCCTGTCAGAGCTCAGATGGCGGATCCGATACAACACCAAATCAAGGTGCATGTGGATCCGGAGACACATGCCGTATACTGGCCCAAGGATAAAAAGTTCTGGATCCGTTTGGCGACTTCGGCTGATGAAGATGCCACATCATTTCTTTTAAGAGAAATGGGGTCGAAATCCGAGATGACGTCGGATGATTACTTTAACAACGGAGTTTCTCTGGATGTGAGCGGCGCGCAATTTATCCGTTGGTATAATTCTGTCAGCAAAGACACGGTTGCACTCAAATTTTATTCAGATGGAGACGCGCCGACATCGGCGGTAACGCTTATTGAAGCACCGCTATTCGAAAGCGACAAAAAGTATTACGGCAAGGGATTAAAATGCACACTGGAATCGTCGGATAATCTGTCGGGTGTTGCCGATATTTATTATTCTATCGATGGAGAATCATTCCAGGTTTATCAAAGCACATTAATCCTGGACCAGGAAAAGCCGTATCACCTTCGCTATTATGCTGTTGACAAAGTCGGTTATGCTGCACAACCCGAGGTTGTCGAGTTCTCGGTGGATTTGACCCCCCCGGCTACCAAGCATGAAACCGTCGAAAATTTTATCGGTGATGTATTGTCACCCAGCACAACCTTCACCCTGGCAAGTACGGATGCGATATCGGGTTTGGACAATATTTTTTATAAATTTGATGACGCAGCCGAATTTATCACTTATAAAGGCGGGAATATCGCGCTTGCCGAACTGGTTGACGGTGAACACCATCTACGATATTATTCCATCGACAAGGTGGCGAATACTGAGGAAGTGATCGATTATCCTTTTTACCTGGACAAGGTTTCACCTGTTTCTGATATCGAGGTCGTCGGCGATAAATATTCCCCGTTAGAGGGAAATGACTATGTATCGCCCCGATCGAAAGTCAAATTATCCTCAACAGATAATAAAATAGGTGTCGATCATATCGAGTATGCGATCAATCAAGGCACTTTTACCACTTATGGTGACCCATTCCCGGGACCTGGGAATGAAGGCGAATTTACGGTTTCCTACAAAGCCGTGGACAAACTGGGCAACATGAGCGATGTCAAAAATCTTGGCTTGCGTATGGATATTAAACCTCCGGTAAGTAAGTTTGACTTTACCGGCGCCCATTATGCCCAAAGCGGAGTCGTATGGATGACCGGTGATACCAGGGTGGTCCTTTCGGCAGAAGATGACGCCTGCGGTGTCTTGAAAACCGAATACAAAATTGCCGAAGAAGCCAATAAGCAATATTCGGAGCCGTTCAACATTCAGGACGAGGGCCGTTATCTGCTCAAGTATTGGAGTTATGACCAGGTGAACAACCGGGAACCCGATCAGTCCGTCATGTTGATTGTCGATAACACACCACCGAAAATTGTAGAAACGTTCAGTATCGTTCCCACCGATACGGCGGAAACCACCGATGGCAAACCCATGCTCGTATTTCCGAAATTCACGTCGGTCTTTTTAGCGACCGTCGATAATTCGGCCGGAATTGATGGAATCTGGTATTCGGTTAACGGGGAAGCGGAAAAGACATTTGCGGAAACCCTGTTTTTCGAGACCAATGGGACCTATAATTTAAAAGTGAGGTCCAAAGATCATGTGGGCAATGAATCTTCAATAGAGTTTGCCTTTATGATAAGAGACTAAACGTTCCATACATCACCGTGAGCGTTTCACGCTGACTTTTGAAAAATGCGCCGTATTAAAAGTTGATGCCCGGAGCCGGTTTTCGGTTCCGGGTTTTCTTTTCAGGGGGACGGAGTAAACTATTCCGCGACCACTTCAAAGGTCACGTTGGTACTGGCAAATGCACTGAAAACACCCAAACCGTTTTGGATATTTGATAACGGCTCATTCAGGTCGCGGGAATCCTGGTTGCGGGATTGGTACAGGTCGGCATATTCCTGGTTTAC
>JAFGEC010000052.1 GCA_016931775.1 Candidatus Zhuqueibacterota bacterium
TCACACCTTCTGCGTCCTCTTTTTTCCCGAATCGGCATAATAATAGGAATAATAACTCCGGTAATACCCATACCCCGCTCCAAGCTTGACGCCGTTTAAAATCGCCCCCAGAATCGGCGTGCGGCTGCGCTCCAGGCTGGTTAACGCTTCATTCACGATCCGCCGGTTGGTATCGGCGAACTTTATAATCAACGCCACATAACTCACTTTGGTGGCGAACAACACCGGATCGGTCACGACGGTCAGGGGCGGCGAATCGAATATCACCAGATCGAACTTTTTCTCCAAGCCTGCGATAAAATCGGTCATTTTCTGGCTGGCGATCATTTCAGCGGGATTGGGCGGAATGGTACCGCACGGAATAATGTACAAATTGGGAACATGTGTGGGAAACACCACCTTTTCCAGCGTCAGATCCCGGACCAGGCAATCGGTTAATCCGGGCGATTTGTGCACGCTGAAGATCTGGTGCTGCCGGGGTTTTCTTAAATCACCGTCGACAATACATACCTTTTTACCCAGTTCGGCAAAACTGATGGATATATTGGCGCTGTTGAGGCTCTTGCCCTCGCCGGGCAGGGAGCTGGTTATTAATAACGATCTCAGAGGCTTATCCAGACTGGCGAACTGTATATTGCTGCGCAGTGTCCGATAAGTATCCACAATGGGATCGCGCGGTTTTAGCGAAGTCAGCAGATGATCGTGGAAGCCGTTTTCGTTCGACGACAGTTGCGGCATGGAGCCTTTTTTCTTTCTGATAATGGCCAGTTTTTGTTGCATATAACCGTTCTTGCCGCCTGCAATCGTCGGGATCGATCCCATCAAAGAAAGTTTAAAATAGCGCTCAACGTCCTCCTTGCTGCGGATTGAATTATCCAGGTACTCGCTCACCAGGGCCAGACCAAATCCCAAACCCAATCCCAGCATCAGTCCGGTGAGGAGTTTTCGCCGGGTATTGATGGGAATAGGCTGTCTGGGAATGGTAGGAAAGTCGATAATCCGTATTCCCGCCGTGCTGGTGGCGGATTTAATACGGGCTTCCTCACCCTTTTCCAATAATATATTGAATAAATTCTCATAGACTTCCTTGGAACGCTGCAAGCGCGACATTTCCACGGATTTTTCCACGATCTGGGGATTTTTTTGCTGGTATTCCGCCAAAAGCCGCTGAAAGTAACGTTCACGGTTTTTCAGCATGTAAAGATTCAACTCTTCCCTGATGCGGCTGGCACGCAATTCCTCCCAAAGGGAGTTATCCATAACCGGTACGGTTTCCGTGGCCGTTCCCTGGGAGATCATGATAGTATAAAGCTTGGTCCGGGCTTCTTCTATTCGTTGATCCAGCTCCTGTACCGGAACGCCGATTATTCCCGAACCGGCCATTGCGGAGCGCCGTTCCATCAAACGGTCCAGTTCCTGACGGTAGAGCTTTGCTTCCGGTGATTCCATTTCGTTGATATCCGGTGTATTGGGTGCCTTGAGGTCCTTGAGCCGCCGGTCATAGGCGGCGATATTCGCCTCGGCAAGCTCGCGTTCGGCCTGAACCTGTGAAAGATTGTGCTTGAGTTCCACCAGCATTTGCAGCAGTCCGCCTTCACCCTGATACGCCATTCCGCTGGATTCGTTGAACTTTTGCAGCTGACGCTCGGCATCTTCCAGTTTATCCCGTGAAACCTGTTTTTGTTTTTCAACATAATCGATCACGTTACGGGTCTCTTCCAGTTCAATTTCCTGACAGCGCGTTTTAAACGCCCCCAGTGCAATATCGGCCATATGATAGACGATCAGCGGATCGTTGGCCATAGCGCTTAAATAATACAGCTCGGTTGTGGACGACGGTATAAGCGAAAGATTTTGTGCAAATGCCACGTAAATTTCTTCTTCACTTAAACCTGAATTGATCCAGAATGTATCCAGTTTCGCTTCGCGCATCACCATTTCCAAAAAGGCGTGGCTTTTCAACAAAGCACGGTAAAATTCCAACGGCCTCGCCTGGCCGTCCTGGGCGAACGGATCCCAACGATTGAGCATATTATTAAGGCCCTGTTCGGGATTTTCAATAATAAAGGATGCCGAAGACATGTACATCGGCGGACGTGAAAAGGTATATATCGCGATCCCACAGAACACGACGGCGAATACGCCGATTATGATATATCTTCGCCGTATAACGATGTTGATATAATCCCTGAGGGTCCATTCCTGAGGTTTTTGTGGATCAGCGTTTGGATTTGTCATTGGCTCACCTGATTTTTTTTAATATACAAAAAAAATCTTGATTATTTCAAGCTTTTCTTGACCGCCCGTTAAAAATACGGCTCCTTGCGGCAAGACCGCGAATGGAACGGGGCTTTTCATCAGCGTTCATTTCATATATGAAGATACAATTTTCAAGCACTCAATAACCCAAGTCTATGCAGGTTTATTTTCTCCGCCGCCGCATCAGATCGGGAATATATTTAAACGCCAGCCGGAACGGCCGGATAAAAAACACGAACGGCCGGGGTAATGGAATGGATTGTTTATCTCGAATATTGGGCCGGACTTTATGGCCCAGCATATACATCATAACTTTGAATTTATCAGACCATTTTTCCATCACCCTGACCTGATAGTAAAAACGCGGCGGATCGGTCCTCAGGGGATTGTCGTTTTCCCGATATACATCCCGCAAAAACAGATTTCTCATTACCTGGTTTTTCAAAGCACCGATCGTTTTGTCGGCCTTTACAAGTTGTTGTACACCATCCGGCAAAAATATATAAAACACCTCGTGCGCCAAATCAAGGCCCAGCAACGTCATTCGCAGCAAACCCTTTTTACGTGCCTCGCTCAATAATCTCGTCCAATCCAATACTGGATTTCGAGCGACCATCATGGCAATATCGGAAATCCAGATCATTCTGTCCCAGCGATGCTGAGAACCGTGGACCGACAGCACGAGCAGCAGGTCCTCCGGCAAAAGATCCAAAAGCCTTGTATTGAAAAATTCAACCTGCCTCAGGTTGTCCTGTTTTTCCGCCAGAGAAAAAACACCTTCGTACCGGTTTTTTTTAAACACATCGGTATGCATTTCCACCGGTATACCGCTGCCGTTGCGTTGATAGGAAATATGATGGGGATTTAAATGCTCAAAACTCTCAACATCATTGCTGGGTATTTTCACATAATAGCCGTTTGACAGCATGATCCGTTTGACGTTTTCCTGATCCTTTTTGCAGATCAAAATATCCAGGTCCATGGATTGACGGTAGCCCATATGACCGTAGCAGGTTTCCGCCAGAAACGGGCCTTTAAAGGGAACAGCCAGAATACCGTTTTGCTTAAAAATATTCACCAAAAAAACCAGCTCCCGTGCTATGCGCATATTCTGCGCCGAGTGCCGGAAAAACCACTGCCGCATTTTCGATAAAAACAACTCGGGTACGATATTCCCGCCATGCTCGAAAATCTCCCGGTAGACAATGGGCAATACGCCATGATAATAGGAGCCGTCGAACAGATATCCCCAATCCAGGTCCGGTTGCAATCGAGATTTAATGGATTCCGTCCACCTGTTGTCGACAAGATTACGCGTGCAATCGATGATCAAGCCGAGTTCAGGACGCAGGGTTTTAAGGTTCACGGTTTTTCTCACTTTACGGATTCCATCTCCATTTTGGCGGCACGTGCACGGGCGTGAGCGACGCGGCAGAAATAGTCCACCCAGGCATCCATCCGTCCGGTTTCCAGATGGGCATGGGCGGGGCACCACATACATAAATTAATGATCGTACATTGCCGGCACTTTTGCTGCAATTCGGGATCCTCCGACCGTATATTCCGGATTCGCGGCACAAAATCATACCACGCTTCTCTCAGAGTCCCCTGCCGCAGGTCATACAGCGTATCCGGATGCCATAACGAAGAACATAACCTGAATTTGCCGTCATAGCTCACATGAAAGCTCTCACGGCCGGCGCCGCAATAAAACAGCCGTGTTTCCGTCTGATAAGAAGAAGAGGTCACACGAATACGGTTACATTCAATCTCCAGTTTACCGGCACGTTCGGGATCGGATTGCTCCAGTTCGACGATTTGCTCGGGCGTAAGTCGTTCGGTTTTTATTTGTTTATTCCGTTCCTCATCTCCGTCAAAACGCAGATGCAACAACGGATCGTAGCGAAAATATTCATCCGTATGCTGCCGGCAGAACTTTTCGATCAGCGGTATTTCGTGTATATTGGATTGAAGAGCCATGGCTTTAAATCGAAGACAAATGCCGCTTTCGGCCAGTTTATCCACGCCGCGGATAAACGCGTCGTACGAGCCGGGGCAGCCGGTTACACGTTCATAGGTTTCACGGGTCGCGCCGTAAACGGACACCTCCACCTCCCGGGGCGGAAAAGCGCGCAGCAGTTCTATATGCCGGTCGTCGACCAGTACGGCATTGGTAAAAAGCGAAACAAGCAAACCCTTTTTCTTCAAAATCATATAAATATCGGTGAAATCACGGCGCAACAACGGTTCTCCGCCGGTTATCAGACACCATAAGGCGCCCAGTTCCACGGCGTCACCGGCCAGTTTATCGATCTCTGCGCCGGTCAGTTCCTTTTCCCTGGCCGACCTGTCACCGGGCGGTAAATTAATATAACAATGACGGCACCGGTTATTGCAGCGTGCCGTAATTTCCAGATCAAAGGAAAGCGGCACCCGCTTTTGTCTGGATTTACGCCACAAACCAAAGGACGGAAGCGGTAGTTTTTTAACGTTGTCTGTCATATTTTTTCACATAAACATGTCGTTTGACAGGTTTGAAAGATGAAAAATCCCAATAATCGGAAAAAGGTAAAAATCCAAGCTGACGAAAATACAATCGCCTGAACAGATCGCGTGTATCCAAACTGATATACAGCGGCGTTTTTAACAGTTTATCAAACAATCTTTTGACGTGCATCCAAAACCGCCGTTCCACATCGGTACCCTGATACCGTAATTTCAAATCCGTTCCCACAATCCACCAACCGGAAAATAATCCCGAGTGATTCTGATGCACAAGCGAAATGCGGCCGATTTGTGTATTTTCGGCATATGCAACGATTTTCAATTTTTTCAAGCTCTTTTCCACCGATGGATAATACCGGGTAAAATCTTCCGGGCTCATTTTTCGCATAAAGCGACTGGATTCCACAGGAAATTGAATATCCACTCTCAAAGAATAATCGGCCGGACGACCGAATGACAGGAAAAAACGACAGGCCTCAAATCGGCGGAATAAAGAAAAAATCGAAGCAAGGTAAAACCGCCAGCGCGCCTGCAAACGGTATTTCACTGCCAGTAAAAATCGTAAAAAACGCCCCGTGAAAGAACCGGATCTTTTGGTTTGTGGTACATCCCGGCCTTTTCGCTGAATCCGTGATACAACACCGATAACATTTTCTTCAAATATTTTACCATCATCCTCCGTTTCGGTATTGTCCGCACGGGTCACGATATAGGGGATACCGTTTTCGGAACCTGTAAAAACGGTTCGATGCGAAAAAAGGGCATTCCCGCGCCGGAATACCACGATATCCCCCTGGAGTATATCCGTCATTTTTTTAGGTACAACGGTCAGCATATCGCCCGGACAAATACACGGCAGCATACACGTTCCGCTGGACCGGAAGGATGCAATACCCTTTTCCACCAGAATCTCTTTCAACTCGAAAAGCTGAAGCAACATCCCGGTATCGTTTTGTTGCGACGCTTCGTTCAGTCCGGGTGGATTTGGTTTTCCGGATCTATTTTTGGGTGTATGGGTCGTATCGATACTAAGATCCGGCGCTGCAATTCAAGGGTATTTTCATGAAACAAAAAACTCATTTTATATAAATGAAATAACGTCCGGCAACCAGAGAGGAATAACAGAACATCAAAAGCGTTCTATAAATAACTGACTTTGCACAAGCACGTTATTTCCCGACAAATATTTCCTTTTACGACGTCGATTTTACCACGCACTGCGGTGTACAAGTAGCGTCAACCATACAGCGATTGACACCGATGAACGGTCCGGTATCGCCGGGCACGCCGCCCAATGATTTACATGCAGCCAGTACGGATTCTTCAGCTTTACCTCGGACCAATACGACCAATTCCGGTTTTTGCCAACGTTTACTCATTTTATAATCCTCCTCTAAAAAAATTGCTTCTCAATTGATGCGAAAAACAAAACAACAGGCGTTCATCAACGCCCACACTTATGAAGTCGCTTTAACCACACACTGCGGCGTACAATCCGCGATCATGCACAAAGAAACCAGTGTTGCCGGCCCATTATCACCGGGTCCGGCACCGAGAGACTTACATGCCGCCAACACGGATTCTTCGGCCTTGCCCCTCACCAGTACCACAAGTTCCGGTTTGTCCCATTTTCTTTTCATGGTTGTTCTCCTCTAATTGGCTGTTTTGACAATTTGCCTTGTCAGTAATTCCTGCACTAAATTTTTTACATCGATTTTAATCTCGTCGACTGAATGATCGTAGTCACTGCTCAATTCCTGCGCAACCTGGTTCAAATTTTTTGTTCCGTCCAACCGGTCCCAGATATCACGTCCCGTTTCATTCAAGGTGAACAGCTCATCATCCGAATCGCCTACACCGCTGGCCAGCGGAACGATGACCAATTCACCGTCAATATCCCGGGCGACAATTTTATCGGAAGGAACATAAATTGATTCCATATTGATGGTTGATGCCATTTGCCTCCTCCTGTTGTTTAATCTTTTATCCACCAACAGCCTGCTTTTTTTGCAGGACCAGATTTATTCTTTTTTTCCAGTTGTCGACCTGCCATGCCCATTCGTTATCGTCGAGCAATCCCAAATAACGCGCTTCAGCATGGGCCACACGGCAATAATACTCGACAGGCCTGTCAACGACACCGTGCTCCATCCAGGCCCTGGCAGGACACATTTCGCACAGCCGCCTGATAAAACACCGGGCACAGCGCTGCATATAATCCCGGTTATTCGCTTTCTGCATTCTTTTTTGAACAAAAAAACTCAAACCCTGTTTTAATGTATACTCGTTTAAATCATATACAAAATCCGGATGCCGCAACAATGTGCACATCTGCAGCCGGCCATAGGCATCGACACAACCGCTGTTCTCTCCTGCACTGCAAACGAATATTTTTTCTCCGGGCGGACCGCTGATTGCGGCAAGCAAACGTTGTTTAAACTGATCGTCATCAAAACTCGCTTTTTTTAACCGGACTATCTCCTGCGGTGTATATCGAAGTTTTTGAATCCTTTTGTTTTTTGCCGGATTATCACGCCGGGCTCTGAGATTGTAAAATATATTCAATGGCCTTTGATTGTTTTTTTCGTCCGTTCCGGTTGCGAATTCCTCCCATTCGGACTTGTTGGGCGGCAGCAAACTTGTCCTGACGACATACGGGATCCCATTCTCTTCCAGCAACCGCAGACCCTTTTCCGCCGCCTGATAAGATCCCTCAGTCAACGTTACCTCTTCATAAGACTGCCGGTGCCTGCCGTACATGGATACTTCGACCGGTTCAAGCGGCGGTATCTGTGCCAATAATTGCGCCCGCTTGGGTGTTAATAACGTCGCGTTGGTGAACAACACCACCTTGATACCGTGCCGCCGGGTATGAACATATATGTCCTCAAAATCATCGCGCAAAAGCGGTTCACCACCGGTCAACCTGATGCGCAGACACCCCAAAGCCGCTGCCTCGTCGATAATATCCAACACTTTTTTTGTGCTCATTTCCGCCGCTGCCGCTTTCCGATCGTTCTGCGGCCGGTTGATGTAACAGTGAATACACCTGTTGTTGCAACGCTCCGTCAACTCGATGTCCAATTGACGCAAGAAATTCTTATCCTTTAGTACGGAAAAAAGACGACTCTTGCGCACATATTTTGAGGTCGTTTTACTCACTTTTAACGCTCTAGAATTCCTTTTAGCACTTCCGCCACACGTTGCTGGGCGCTGATTTGATTTTGAAAGACCGCTCCAAATCGCTGCTGCACGGCTTGTGCGATCTCCTGCACCGGCCGTTTGCCGTCACACAACGCCAGTATTTCTCTCTGTACAAGGCCGGTTTCAGATAACCGCGGTATATGGTTGGCCTTTCCGGCTTTGAGATCGTCGGCGGTCAGATTAAAATTACTCTGCCTGTAATTTTTAAAAACCTTCTTTTCTCTGGTGACCGTTGTATCCCACTGCCAGAAAACCGTATCGAATTGGGATATGGCTTTTAATTTCAACTTGATATTATCCTTTTCCCGGGCGTCCAGAGGTTCAGGGAGCGGGAAAAACGCCTGATGCCAATGTGTCAGTGGTTGATCCATATCGGTTTTCAGCATCACATCTTTTGACAATCCGGCGCGGAAATAACCAACAAATCCATGCATCATTTTAGCAATAGGCAGATTAAAATCCGCCTCGAAGGCAAATGGGACGGTTTCTAGGGTGTAAAAATCCATATCAGCCAGACATACCGGTTTGCACAGGGGAAAAGCGCGGCCGCTGCAATCGGTAAGAAAACGCTGCGACACGGCGGATTGTGCAATGACACTAAAATCCAGACCATAATAATCACCCTGCCAGGGCTTCATATATTCATTCCAGATCGCATAGGATTCCACCGGCACCAGAAACAATTGCAGGGAAAATGGCAGCAGCACACCACCCGGTTTCAGGAATCTTTTCCTGGCATCGATCTTGAAACGGATCAGATTTTCTTCCAATCCGAAATACCCCAGTAATTCCGAGGTGACAACATCGGCTTTTTCTTCAAGTGTGACACGATCCGATCTGTCCTGAATAAATAAAATTCTGTCTGCGAACCCGTTTATGCATGCCAGCTCTTTTGCATCATGAATGATATCACTTTGTTCGATAGCGATAACTTTTGACGCTCCGGCCTGCAGGGCAAAAAAAGCCAAAACACCGCTTCCGGTACCGATATCGACCACCACATCGCCGGGTTTCACGGTCTGATGAATGGCCTGCTGGTAGGCGGACATGCGGGGCTCATCACCCAGCATTCTTAAATGGTGAAAGGCTCTCTCAAACATACAGTTTCTCTTTTTGGCACAATTCCATGATGGCCGGCTTTATTGCTCCGCTTTTATCAAATTGAACGACGTAAAACTGAATTTCCCTGCTCATCTGCTCAACCAGTGTCAGCATTTTTTCCCACCAATCGGCTGTTACAAGTGGTTTGATCAAACAGGCCAGTAATTTACGCCGGATTGCCGCTCGATCGTACAGCGGTATCAACTGATTGTTATGGGCTTTTTCCAAAATGAAAACAGCACGCAATGGTGCAGAACGTCCGGATACATCGGGCACCGTGCCGTGGCTCCAGGTGCCGTAAATACGATAAAAGTCCCTGAAACGTCTCACCACAATCCGGTCATCGCACAAGATATGGGCATTTTCACGCAAAAGCGTGACCATTGTGGATTTTCCCGCTTCCGAATGGCCGAGAAAAAGTAATCCGTGGTCGTTTAAAACCACTCCGCCGCTGTGCAGAATACAGCCGTTCCGGTCGGCCAGCAGACGTGCAAGTAAAATTTGATCGGTAGGAAAGAGCGTTAGTGAGTGACAGGAACCGTCCCGAAACACCGAATCGCCCTTGTTATATATCCGGGCCCTGGTATGATCCGCATTAAACACGGCCACACGGTGCAGGTCGTTGGAATTCGGCAGAATACCACGATAAATCCACGCTTCACCCCGGCGGGATATCGCCCAGGGATGTTTACGATATATATCCTGTTCACCGGCGGTTTTCTCCAATCGCGGCAACGAAAAATGATGACGTATCTTCACCGTGTCCGCACCGGGACCATCCACCTCAAAAAATTTTAATTTCGATTGAAAAGTGGAATCGGTAATGGGTAAATCCGATTCAATTTGAAAAGTAATATCACCGCAGCTGTAATACCGGCGATGGGCTTGTTCCCATTCCCGCCGTTTCGTTACCTTGTGTGCCGAGATATCACACAAATAGGCAATGGGTGCGCTGTACCGCCCATGTTCCAACCAGGCGTATACCGGACACCAGGCGCAGTCGCTTTTAACCTCACAACTGCCGCAGTTTTCGTCGTATTCGGTGTTCGCGGGAATTTTATTCTCCAAAGACGGTATAAAAGAACTCCATGCATCGGCAAACGAGCCGGATAACAGATCGTACCGGAATTGTGGGTCTTTGGCATAAAGACAAAAACTCATTTGACCGTAAGGATCGATGTGAAAATCACGGCGGTTTTGCAGACAGGATGAAAAAAGATATTTCGACGGCGCATAACAGCTTGAGACGGCCGCCTGTCCGGTAAAGGAAAAGTCAGGTTTGTCCACCTGGAGGATTTGTTCGGGCAGCAGACGCTGGCGGCGTATTTCCTGGTTTTTATTTTCGTCACCATCGGCACGCAGCCACAGCCAGGGTGCGCCGGTCCGCCAAGTATTGCTGTATTTTTTGGCCAGCTCGATCATGGCGTCAAATTGTGTAAAGTTATGCCGCATGGGAACAATTTGCACCGTAAATCCCGCCCCGGCTTCATTCAAATAGGCCATTCCCCTCAATGTTGCTTCAAAAGATCCGGGAAAACGCGTAATATAATCATGCACATCAGCCGTTGCACCGTAAAGCGCCACCATTTTACTGCCTTTCCTCTTCATCAAGCGGGCGATTGCCGGTGTAATCAAAGTTCCGTTGGTGTTGAGCATATACGAAACAGACCGTTGCGTGATATAGTCAAAAACCTCGTCAAAATCGTCTCGCAACATGGGTTCGCCGCCTGAAATAGACCACTCACGGCAACCCATCGCTGTGGCTTGATCGAAAATCCTCCGCCATTCGTCTGAGGCCAACTCTTTTTTCCGTTCCGGTGCCTTGGAGGGGATGACAAGCCAACAATGCCTGCACCGGTTGTTACACGCATAAGTTAAATCAATACTTCCGGCCAGGGGAATCCGGGGCAATACATTCAATTTTCGTTGACTGACATAAGAATTCATTATTTCTCTGCCTTGTTCGCTGCATGTTTCAAGTTTATTGACCGATCAGCATAGTCTATAATGACAATGCAAATTTGACGCCAAAAAGTGAAAATCTGTGTTGACATGCTTTTTAACCACAAACCATTTACAAACAATAGCTTAACCAAACATGAACAATATTCATCGATTTTAAGAAATAGCAAACAAAGTATATCAAATCGGGCTTTTGTCCCACTTTGAAACATTTATATGTAATGTTCCGCTTGCAGGCGAAACATTCGGGCGTAAACACCGTCCTGTTTCATCAACTGGTCATGGGAGCCCTGCTCGGAAATGGTGCCATTATCAAGCACCAGGATTCGATCGGCAATACGCGCGGACGCCATTCGATGGCTGATAAAAACGGTCGTTTTACCTGCCGCCAGTTTACGGAACTGCTGGAAAATTTTATATTCCGCTTTGGCATCCAGGGCACTTGTGGGTTCGTCGAGCAGAATAAACTGGGAATCCCTGATAAACGCTCTTGCCAGTGCGATTTTTTGCCATTCACCTATGGAAAGTTCTTCACCCTCTTCGAACCACTTGCCCAAAAAAGTATCGTATCCGTGCGGCAACTTTTCAATGACCTTATCAGCCCCGGACTGCTCTGCTGCGTATTGAATTTTCCGATCATGCGTTTTAATAGCGGTATTTCCCAATCTGATGTTATCACTGGCCGTAAGATGATATCTTGAGAAATCCTGAAATATCACACTGAACTGTGCCCTAAGGTCTTCTAACTCAAAGTCCCACGCCGGAATACCGTCGAAACGGATCGCGCCTTGCAGGGGATCGTATAACCGGCACAAAAGTTTGACCAGCGTTGTTTTTCCGCTGCCGTTTTCTCCAACCAGTGCGATATGTTCACCGGGTAAAAGTTCAAATGAGATGTTATCGAGAACGTGACGCGGGCTGTCGGGATAGCGGAATGCGACATTTTCAAATTGAATGCCCCTATTAATGGGTACCGGAAAGGCGACGGGATTTATCGGGCGGCGTACCTTGGGCTGCAAATCGAGAAATTCGAACAGGTTGTTGAGAAACAACGAATCCTCATACAATCCGGCAATACTGGTCAAAACGGACCGGAAGGCGGTTTGGCCGCGCTGGAAGGCCTGGTAATACATCACCAGATCGCCCACTGTGATCAAACCGATCACGGTACGCCAGGCGATAAAACCGAACATGGAGAAAATGACAACGATGGTTGCCGATTGCGCGCCCAGTTCGGCAAACATGCGTTTTTTATGGAGGGATAATTTTTCTTTCCGAATTTCTTTCCGCAGTCGGGAGAATTGGGTAATGAACATTTTCCCAAGATTGTAGAGTCGAAGTTCTTTAGCATGATAATCACCTGTCAACAGCCAGTTAAAATAGTACGCCCTTCGTTCCAGCTTGGCCCGTTTTTTCTGCAGATCAAACAATTTATGAGAAAATCGTAATCTCACAAACAGGCCAGGTAATACAGCCAGCAATAAAGCCGACGCGATCGCCCAATGAAAAGTGATCAACAGGCCGATCATGGCAAACAGCGTGATACAGTTTTGAATCATTTGAACGATATTATTCAGGACCTGAGTTGGCCGTCCCGGCGATTCCTGTTGTGCCAGATGGAGTGAATCGTAATATTTAGGATTCTCATAATACTCCAGATCCACCTGAACCGATTTTTCATGAATTTTAGTAAACACATAATCGGTGACCAGCAATGATTGGCGTTCCTGAATATAACCGGCAAGAGAGGTGAGTAAATTGCTCAGTACATTGACCCCACCTACGGCAACAATCAGGACCGTGATGCGAATAAATGCCGCCTTCTTGTCGGGTTCCGTCATACCTGTGGTTACCGCTTCAATCACCAGTTTGATCAAATAAAGCGACACCAGCGGCATCAATCCTTGAAAAACCACCATAATCCCGTTGGCCAAAGCCCATTGGGCGGCACATTGTCGCACAATTCCAAACGCGCGTTTAAGGTTGTTCAGACTTTTGTATGAGAGAATCGTTTTTACTTTATCAGCATTCAATTCTTTTGCCGGTGGATTATTTTGTCATTACATTTTTTATAATTATTCTCTGTGCCCTCCGTGTACTCTGGTTGAAATATTTACCACAGAGAGCACCGAGATCACAGAGAAAATTTCAAACTGACTATAAAACTTCCTTACCTGATTTCACCTCAATTCCCGGCGTTTAATAAACAACCGGAAAGGCACCCGCACACGCCATTTATCCTCCCCGGCCGGCCGCCGGGCGATTAAAAGAGAATGCCAATACATCACCTGATCTGAGCCGGCAGCTTTTTTAAATGTGACAATCCGGATTTTAAATTTAACAGGATTTATAAATGATAAAAACCGGTAAACGGGCCTGAACGGCAGGGCAAACCGCATCAACATCCTGTTTACATACTGTTTTTTTCTGACGGTCGATAAATCCTGCGGTGCCAGTTGCCGATTACCTCTTTTTATATAAATTACCGTCCCTTCGATGTCCGAAAGCTGTAAAATGAAAGGATCCATAAAAGAATTATTATCCCCGCGGGTACGAATACCTTCCTTGCCAAGCGTCACAATCCGATGCACCACCCGGAGGCCGCTCTCAGGCGATTTGAATACCACGAGATCACCAACGGTTAAAATTCTGTCCTCACAGGGCAGAAGATACAGGCCGTCACCATCCTTCAACGTGGGTTTCATGGACGGGCCGGAATAGGATATAAACCGGCTGCCGGTCACAATAAAAATTTACACCACCGATTCAATTTCTCTCCAAAACTCGCCGGTTATTGTCGTCTGCAATGTAAAAGCCGGAATCCCGCGGCAGAGCGCACACACATTGTCGAGCACCATACAACGCATCCGCCGTTGTAAAAGTTTATCCGCCCGGTGCCAAAACTTGTGACAGATTTCCATAACCGAATCCGTGATATAGATAACGGCGTTTTGTGCGGGTAAAACGTGCACACTGTCCGTTTTATCCTGCTGCAAAAAGAACAAAGCACTCACCGGTACGGCTTGTTGCACATCCCAGGTCGGCCTCAGATTTCTATTTAAATAATAATCACTCCATGTAGGAAACGGATGGGCATAATACCGTCCGTCCGGGGTTTTGACAACCAATATTTCATCATCGGCCATCGCCATCCAATTGCCCGGCAAACGCCGGCAACAGGTTGTTTTACCGGCACCGCTTTTTCCGATGAGGATATACCCTTTATTTCCCTTCCGAATTAAAGCGCCGTGAACCGGTATGCCGCCCAGAAAAATGGATTTCATAAAGATGGGCAGATCAAAAAACATCATAGTCTGCAAATCGATTCCGGCAACTGAAGAATTCAGTACCAGACGGCAAACGACATCCGTCACGATATCCCGGCACCATACGGCAAAAGAATCCGGGTGATCGACAAACCATGTTGAATTCCGCGCGAGATAATTGAGCCGGGTTCGCACATGAGTGAACTCAAAATTTGCCGTTCCGCTTTGATAAAAGAGTATTCGGGGAAATTTAACACCATCAGCCGGTTCGAGCCGCATAATAGCGGCAATCGTCGCCAGCCATTCTTCAGCACCATTTTGTGCACCGAATTGCCAACAATTGCCGTCCTGAAGGTGCAGTGAATAATTTAACATTCGTGATTAATCGTTGGAAACCGCAAGAAAAAATTAGCCGATTTCCGGAAGGAGTATCCTTAAATTTTTTATCAGGGTGTATAGGGTGATGTGCCTGTAATACAATTCGCCTGTGCCGCCGCACCACTCTGACATTTCTTGCCCGCCTGTCCGCCGGCCTGACATTTTTCCGTACCTGAATTTGTTAAACCGTTTGTACAATCACCGTCTACGTTTACCGTACCGTTTCCACAAGCGCCGTAAGCCAACTTTTGCGCATTCATCGGCATCAAGCCGGGTGTCGACCACTTCATAGCCTCCCCTCCTTTAAGGGTATATATTACATTATGTTTCCGCTATACAATGCCGGTATTCTATTTCACCTACCCCGCCAAAATACAAATATAAGTAAATAATTGATGATAATCCGGCCCCCCGGAAACATATGCACAATCCCAGCCTTACAATAAATTTGGCTGGATAATTATGCTGCTTTCACATATTATTTTTATAATTTAATAAAAATAAATAATGAAAGCAATTAAAAAGTACAGGCTTTGCGCAAGGTACAGTAAATCTCACATATTACTCATGTTAGTAAGTGCCCCTCTTCGGATTGAATAAAAATTCCTGCGCCCGAATCTGTACTCTATACCCAGCTTCTTTGGTATTTGGTAAAAACCTGCTACGGTGTTGAACCGGTATTGCACCATGACCCTGCAGTACCGCCACTACCACAGTTTAAATTTGGCGCGGCTACTCCATTCTGGCATCGTCCGGTCCCGCTGTTATCATAGCCACTCACGCAAACGCCGCCTTTGTTTACCGTACCATTTTGACAATTCCCATAGGCTAACTGCTGAGAACTAATGGGTGAGAGTCCTGGTTTTGCCCACTTCATAATGCCGACCTCCTTTTATCTCTTTTCTCTTGGTGCCTTAAATCAGCTGTACATTTGAAAAAACAGTGTCCCCTTTCGGCCACGATTCTCAAAATAATACACTTTTTGCCAGTTTTTACTGCAATAGGGACAAAAAACTTGGTTTTTCACATAAACAGCACAAATTATGCCAAAATTTGCTGCTTTTTATATAACCGAGTTTGTGGAAATATTCCCTCCTGAAAAGCCAAATCACAAAACCAAAAAGGAGCCCAGATATTCCTGGTTCGATAGTAGTTCTGAGCCAGACAACTGGCGAAACAAGATCCCACCATCAAACAGCTCGCACAAACACCGGTTAACTTTTTCGGCATTCCCTCACGTATCTCTTCCAGTATCTTTGTTTCCTTCCATACCTTGTCCAACCGATCCCGTGAAGCGTGACCGAAGACCAGCTCCGACACCGCGCTTCCGATGCCGCACAACGAATAACTGCCATCCGCCAGTACGCCCAAAATCCCAAGAATACCGCACACATTGCACCCCGTACCTTCCTGCCCGTATAATCTGCTCAACGGACGAAAAGCGGCCGGAGAATCATAATATAGCTTTAATTGGGTATCCCCGGCCAACGTTTCCTCAACCCATTTTCCGATTTCGATCAACTCTTTTACCGATGGCGTTTCATCCAGTTCGTGCATTTTTTTCCCGCGCTCGGTGGGCTGAACCATGTTGAACTTGACCGAATGTGCACCCAGTCTTTCCCCGAGACGCACCATGGCTTCTATCTGATGTTTGTTCCGGCGCATGAGCGTCATTATAATCTGCGGCGCGATACCGGCATTGACCAAATTCCGTATACCCTGGATCGCTTCTTCAAAACACCCTTTTACCCCGCGTATACTCTCATGAATCCGGCTATCCGTGCCGTCCAAACTCACGGAAACAAAGACGTTTTTGTTTTTCGCGACAAGCATGGCGACTTCTGGAGTACACAAGACACCATTTGTTTCGATGGTAACACTCACATCCTGATCTATCAAATATTTTAATAATTGCTCAATATCCGGATGCATCAAAGGTTCTCCGCCGGTTAATTTTACACCGGTCATCCCCAATTTTTTGCCCTGCTCCACAATAGACCTGAATAAATCAAAATCCAGTACAGGATACTGATGTTTCTTTTTCTGCAGTTTAGGGGCGAGCCAGCAATGCCGGCAGGCCAGATTACATCCTTCGGTCAGATAAAAATAAATTTGGTTAAGTGTGGGTATTTCTTTTTTCAACGATTCGTCCTGTTTAACATTCCAAGCCATTTACTTTTACTCCATCGTCTGCCGGGATTCATCTATTACGGGTAAAACGCCGCCGTCCTGCAAAAAGCGCCTTAAACAGGCATCGGGACTGGGATGGTCAATTTCACCGAACGTCGTATAGGCCAATGCCGGACAATTTCCGGTGCAGGTGCCGATATATTCGCATCCCCGGCAAAATTCAAATTCCGCCAGGGAAATCCCTGATCGCGTACGCATTTTTTCCAGCATGGGATGGTGCTGCCAGACATACTCGAGACTGTCTTGATTGATACGTCCCAACTCTATATGACTGAGCATATTACATGGTACGATAACCCCATCGGCGCGGATAGCAATTTTTTCGATCACACAACCGCAGCCGGTGAGTGAACCCGGCTTTGTATTTTCACCGTTTATTCGCCGTGCCTTCTCCATTCGATTCCACATATGCGCATCGGCCAGCGGACCTGCAGTGGCTGTTATACGATTGTCGTATTTTTTATTCAAGTCAACCAGCTTTTGCATAACCACACTGCGGTCAGCAGTATCCAGACTCAGTGCGTCACTGTTTATAGCACACAATCCCATATAGGACGCCGCGTTGGTTGAAAATCCATGGATTCCCAGCCTTTCAATCAGCAGCTCTGCGATATTTTCAACGTCGTGGATATTTTTTTTATGCAGGGTAACCCGTATATCCACCGTAAGCCGGTGTTTTTTACAAATTTCAATACCGCGAACGGCCTTTTCAAAACTCCCACTGCCGCGGATATAATCATGAATATCCGGTTTGGAGCCATCAATAGACACCTGAACAAAATTACAGCGTCCGGTCTGCTTTAAGAAGGCTGCGGTTTCTTCGGTAATCAAAGTTCCGTTACTCAAAATACCATAACGCATTCGATTGTTTACCAGACCGGTAATCAACTCTTTAAAATCAGAGCGGAAAAACGGTTCACCCCCGGCCAGAGTTACAGACATAACATGCAGCCGATTGAGCTCCTCAAAAAACTGAAGCCATTCTGCAGTGGACAAATCACGGCCCACGTCACCGGCACTTTCGAAATGATAACAGAACTTGCACCGTAAATTGCATCGGTTTGTCACGTCAATATCCACCTGACGTGGTGTTCTCATGATATTCATCTACTTTTCACTTTTAAATTTCATAACCGGCATAACCCTGTTCTAATAATTCATCGATAAATTTTATCACCTCTGTTTGCGCGTTTTCCGGTACATCGTCACACGATTTCACCAGTTCACTCATAATATCATCAACAGAATGATGGCCGTCCAGCCTTTTCCAAACGAAAACACTGATCGGATTTAAAGCATGAGCATCACCCGTATCGGGATCAAACAAGATCGCCCAGTCGTCAAATTCCTCGCGCAGGACCAACATGGGATTGGCCGTCGGTTTACCTGTTTCTTTCATTCTTGACCTCTAAGATTTATTTACTTTTTTACAAAAATCAAAAATCCCTTTTCCCGAATGTCCGTGCAAATAAGTACCCGGATTCATCCCTTTCACTATTTTGCACGGTCCTGTACCCATTGAAAATAATAAATCAGCATAACAACCGTTGAAACATCACGGAGCAGATCACGCGCGGTACTCCACCATCTTTTCTTTTTAGGTACAAAAATGATATCACCCGCCTTGACCATCGGTAGCTGGCTGTAATCTGTGGTACGGACATATTTTTCCAGATCAAGTTTTAGTTCGAATGACCTTTTACGCGCCGGTGTTATATATTGCACCCGTGACATATCCGCATCATCCGTTGTACCGCCGGCTTGCAGGATCATATCAAAAACCGTGGCGTTGACAAATGATTCAAACACACCTGGTGCCCGCACCTCTCCCAATACTTTGACGCTTCCAAGCACCGTATTACCGATAACCAGAATGACGTCTCCCTCCTTTAGAACAGGATTCTGGCTCAAATCACCCTCAATAAGAAACTGTTCCAGATTATAATGGTTTGTGTTTATGACATTATCGATACTACGCATCAGGCGTACTTTATCCATTCTTGCACCCGGTACAACCCCTCCTGCCATTGCCAAAGCACCCTGCAATGTCGATTGTAGAGGAATCTGAACGATACCGGGATTTCCTACCATACCCATTACATTGACGCTGATCATATTATTTGAAGCAAAACTGACCGTTACAACCGGATATTCCTCCAGATATCGCTTGAGTTGAGCGACAATAATTTCCCGAAGACGTTCGAGTGTTAATCCGTCTACAGGTAATCCCTGAAAAAAAGGAAAGTCTATCGTTCCTTGCGAGGACACGGATACGACTCGGGATAATTCCTGATGGCCGTAAACGACAATTTCGATAGCGTCACCGGCTTTAATTTTACGATCCTGTGCCACCAGTATTGAGGAAAACAACAGCAGGAACAACACAATTTTTTTCATCCGCCAGTTCCTTTTGGATATTTACGGGTTCAACTTTAGTTTTTTCATGTAAGGATGGGCGTAATAACCTTTCACACCGGTCGGTTTGGAATGCCGAATATCGTACACCAGTTTAATTGAAGGGAATGCATCCTGAAGGCCGAAACCTTGTCCGTCCAGGATTCGTTGATATACCTTGGTGTGTAAATCGGTAAATCCGTCCGAAAATTCGATCTCTTTGCCGTCAATTTTTATCGAACGAAAGGTTGTTTTCCCGCTGGAAACGACATCATGCGGTAAATCGTTCTTATCCAATGAAAGAAACCACCGAATATTGGCACGCTCCAACTCTAAAAAGCCACCGACTTTGGTGGAATCGGAATAATGCACCTCGCTGTGTGTGACCGGCCCAAAAATCCAGATCAGCATATCAAAAAAGTGTATTCCTATATTGGTGGCCACACCGCCTGATTTTTGCACCATTCCCTTCCACGAATAAAAATACCATTTGCCGCGTGAAGTAATATAGGTCAAATCGATATCATATTTTTTATGTGATTTTTCAGCATCGATTTTTTCTTTCAAGTCCAGAATGGATTGATGTTCACGCAATTGTAAAATATTGTAAACCCGCATCTCCGACTCCCGCTCGATTTCCGCAAGGGCATCCAGATTCCAGGGATTCAGTACGAGAGGTTTTTCACAAATTGCATGCGCACCAACCCGCAGTGCGAATCGAATATGCGCATCATGTAGGTAATTAGGGGAACAAATGGAGACAAAATGAATCCGTTTGTCCTCCGGGAACCGTCGACGTTTTTCGATATGTCGATCGAACCGCTCGAACTCGGTAAAAAAATCGACGTCTTCAAAATAACGATCCAATATACCGACTGAATCGCTTGGATCAAGAGCGCAAACCAGTGAGTGACCGGTTTCTTTAATCGCCTGCAGATGTCGGGGTGCAATATATCCGGCGACACCAATTATTGCAAAATTCTTTTTTCGTTTTTCCATTCAATCGCCTTTGTGTATATACTTACAGGAACAATGCACAATCCCCGTGCGTTATCCTTGGATTCTTCGTACATTGCACCTTGTATATTTTAACTTAATTTTTACAAAAATCCAAGAAAAATCTCCGCGCACACTACCGCCCTGTCACTTACAGTAACCATTGTCACTGAAAAAAAGGCATGACGAAAATTAATATATTTTCAAAATGATTTCAAAAATTAAGGCTGGCAAAAAGGCGGTAAAGGGCAGTTTGACCTGTCAGGTATCCCATAAAGTATATTCCATGCCACCGAAAAACGAGAAACATATATTCCCATTTTTCAATGTATAACAAAGCCAAATTAATGATGCCCAAAACTACGGTTGCCAATCCTTGAAATCAGGCTTTTGTACTTTTAACTTTTAACTTGCACACCATCATATTCCACCACCCAAAGTAGTATATTTAACGAATTTATATCATATTTTTATAAAAATCAAGTATTAATTGCATATAAAATAAAAATTATGCTCCATAACTACGTGAACAATATCATTCCTCTCACGAGGGTATTTTTTCAACATAGTTACTCTCAATATCCACAAGAACCGACTTGGACAAAGCGGTTATGTATATAACAAACCATTTTCGATTACGGTATTCAACAAATAATCCCTCCATTCCGGCCAGCGGCCCGTTGCGCAAACGGACACGGTCGCCGGCCAAAAAGCCATCAACCACTGCGAGATCATGCTTGCTCTCCAGTATATTTTTTATCCCGGAAATTTCATCATCCTTTACCGGTGTGGGCTTGGCCTCAAATCCGACAATCCGGACGACACTGGGTGCTTTCAAGACATCATACCGGCGGACATATTCTATATGAGAAAAAATATAGCAGGAAAAAATCGGTAATTCAACCCACTTTTTTCTGTCCTTCCACTGGCTCAGTGTTTTTTTAAGCGGTAAATAATTATCAATTCCCGCCATGTCGAGATATTGTTTGACCTTTTTTTCATGACGTGGTCGTGTGACAAATGCATACCATTGAGGAATTTTTTGTAAATTATCTTCCACTGAACCAACCGGCCTTTTTTAATTTTTTGGTATTATCAGGAAAACTTGCGCAAAAAGGACGAGGACTTTTTTCGTTGCTTTGATCTATGCTTTTTCTTTTCACCATCAGAGTCGTAATAATAATAATAGTAATAATAATATGAACCATACATATCACCAACCTTGAGGTCGTTTAGAAGAATTCCCAACAAGGGGGCTTCCACACGCCGCAGTTGATCGATAGCTCGTACCACAGCCTCACGTTGGGTCACACCGGACCGAATGACCAATATAACGCCATCAACCAGCGGAGAAAGTACCGACGGATCCGTTACGGCAATAATCGGCGGTGTATCGATTAAAATCATGCCATATTTTCCACGGGCATCGCTGAGCAGGTTTTTCATTTTAATAGATCCAAGTAATTCAGATGGATTGGGAGGAATGATACCGCATGTTAATATATCCAGATTCGGCAATTCATCTATTTGGCGGACCGTATTTTCCAGTATGGTTTTCCCGACCAAAACGTTGGTTAAACCCTCACTTTTGTCGACATTAAAGAGCTTGTGCACCATCGGCCGGCGCAAATCGCCATCAATAAGAAGAGTTTTTGTCCCCATCTGAGAAAAAGTAATGGCAAGATTTGAAACCGAGGTCGACTTGCCTTCTTTCGGCCCGCTGCTGGTAATCATGATTACATGTTTCGGATTTTCCGGCGCAGAAAACAGGATATTCGTCCGCATTGTTCGATACGCTTCTGCAATCGGCGATTTGGCCTTGAGGTGGCAGACCAATCGTTCATTAATCGCCTCCGCCTCTTTGTCCTCAAAAGATGTAAAACGGCTGAGAACACCGTTGCTCTGCACAGGCTTAATAGAAGGAATCGTAATCAGTAGGGGCAATCCCAGTGTTTCCACGTCTTCGGCAGTACGCATAGAACTATCCAGATACTCCATTGTAAAAGCAAGCCCGAGTCCCAATCCCAGGCCGATCACAATGCCTAAAAACAGGTTTAAATTTTTCTTTGGACTCACCGGTGATTTGATCGGGACCGCCTGGTCAATGATGCGTACATTGCCCAGCTGCCCTACCTCGGTAATCCGGGATTCCTGGTATTTTTCCTGCAGCATGATATATATTTTTTCATCAACCTGTGCTGTGCGCATGAGACGGGCAAGGGTTAGGCTTTTTTCCGGTAATGCCTCAAGTTCAAAATCGTACTCTTCCACCATCTTTCCAAACGCCTCGACTTTGGGTTGTAATGATTGAAATTCGGTTTCCGCGGCTATCTTGCTGCTCAGCAAATCTCCGGCAACCCGCATGGGATCGACAAACTCGGCTGCAGCAACTTTGGCGACTTCCTGGGTAAATTTTTGCTTCAAGGCTTCAATGGGGACTTCAAATTCCTGCTTGATACGTTCCTTATTGTCTTCATAGGCGCCCAGTTCGATCAATTGTGCCACATATTTTGCCCGTTCGGCCTCCTTTTCACCAATCTGACGTTTAAGTTCATCCAGATAGGGTTGAGAAGAAATGGCTCCGATATCGATATTCACATGTTGCTTTGCAAGCTGGTTATCAATGTACTCAAGGCGTCTTTTCGCGGCTTCCATCTCGGTTTTTGCAGCATTATATAGCGTTTCAAATTCAGCCGATTTTCGTACCAGCTCTTCCGTTTCCTGTGGAAGAGCGACGACTTTTGCGCGTTCCTTATAATTTTTTAATGCTTCTTCGGATTGTGATAGATCCTTTTCGTATTGTCCGAGTTGTTCTTCAAGAAAATTTTTAACCTGACGCACTTCTTTTTGGCTCTGCTCCTGATTGAGACGGCGGTACGCGGTAGCGACGGCGTTTGTCACGTAAGCAGCCTCGAAAGGCGAATGCGCCCTCACCTTGATTTCTATGACATCGGTGTTCCGGATCGGTATAACGCGGATATTATTGCGCAGGTTTTCCACAATCATATCAAACATGGATTCCAGCTGACCTTTTTCATTTTCCTTTTTACCCGCAAACAGTTTGTGGAAAAAACCGCCGTTTCGCCCGTTTTTGTCCGGCCCGTTGCCCAATATCTGTAATTCATTTGCCACACTTGATTCACGTAAATCCGAAATCACATATTCCGCTAACGTCCTGCTTTTCAAAATTTCGACCTGGTTGTTGATCATTGTTTCCTTTTTTATCATACTGGTAATATCAAACAACGACTCTCCCACACCGCTCTGTTCCTCAAGGATAAGCTTGGCGCTGGCTTCATAAACCGGTCGCGTGGAAAAAGTGATGATAATTGATAAAAGAAACACAACCGTAAAACTAATAATAATAGCGTAGCGTCCCCGATAGACGACTCGTATATAATCTCGCAATTTCACATGTCTTTCGGATGGTAAAAACTGACCCCAATCCGGCTTACCGTTCCCATTATGTGAAAATTTATTGTCTTGTTCATTCATAAGATGCCTATCTGTAGTTGTTGTTATTTATTACGTGCATACCATTGAGCAAGAAAGTAAACTTGTAATACTGTGGCCACTCTCCAGGTAAAATCAAAAAGCTGTCGAATGAAATAAAAAGTTGTTCCCGAAACCACTACTGTATCACCGGGCAGCAGAACGGGTATATCGGTTTTCGCTGTCTTTAAGAACTCGTTCACATCTACATTGATGACTTTTCGTCCCTCCTTTTCGGATACACGAACGATCTTGATACTTTTGATCTTTGCTTCCTCACGCGGCCCCCCAGCGTATGATAATAGTGAAATAAGATCCGTATTGTAGGGAACCATATACTGTCCGGGTTTGACCACAAATCCCCAAACATTCACCGCCATTAGCACCTGCTCGCGGGATGCACCACCTAGAAAATACTGAGCTGCCCGATTTCGATCCGGTACTGTTTGTGCATCTTCCTGTGCCTGCAGGGTAAAAAACATCATTGTAAAATAACAAATGGTTGCCAATCTTATTGATGTCATTCTCATACTTTTATGGTCCGGTCTCATTAAAATTTATGGACATTCTTTAACATTAAAGAATATATGTCGAATATAGTTCAGATTCAAGCCGTTTTTTAACGCATGTCCACAATTTCATATCCTTCCGTTTCGTGAAAAACAAATTGATCATCAGAGAGTTGCAGACCCGTATCGATATTTTTCACATCATAAATTGTCCTATTACCGTTAACGTCGGTTTGATCAATACGGGATAGAAGATTTGTCTTTTCCGTCACTAAAAGCTGGATTTCCCGGATAAACTGATCCTCTGTTTTGGCTGTTAGGGTCAATCCGACATTTTCCCGGTCACCTTTTTCATTTAGCTCAACATCATAATCCCTAATAAAACCGTCAATGAAATTCTTTAAAAATGGATTGTCGTTGTTTTGCTCGGATGCCCGGTCGATAATGACCTGTTTGTTCACCTTGTTTACGGTCCATACAGTTTCACCGTTCACAATTATTGTTTGCGTAGGAGTTTCGATAAAAAATTTTTTCTGGTTTTTAATACAAATACGGCCTTCGACGGTCTGTGTTTCTCCGGCCAGCTTCCAAATGAACGTTTGTTCATAATCGGCACATAACTGATTATGCTGTTCATACTGTTCTTTAACGTCGTTTAATATTTTTTCTGCTTTTTTATCCGCCGCGGTTACGGCAATGTTACCCACCAAAATTAAAATTGACAACAATGCTTTTATTTTCATTTCTTTATCCTTTGTTTTTATCATATCAAGAATCATCTTCTTCAGTACGAATCATCGCCTCCAACTCTTCGGAAGAAACCAAGACTTCGCGGGCCTTGCTGCCTTCAAAAGGACCAACATAACCGGCGTCCTCCAATTGATCGATCATTCTCGCTGCCCGTGAATAACCCACATTTAACCGACGCTGCAGTAACGATACGGATCCCTGCTGGTGCCGGACAACGAGTTTTAACGCTTCTTTAAACAACGGATCGCGCTTGCCGCCGCCCATTCCTCCGCCATATCCGGAATCATCGTCCTCACTCTCCGGCATTGGGAGATTTTGTTTTTGAATGGGCGCCTGCTGTGCGATAAATGCCAAAACTTTCTCAATCTCCTCCAATCGTATAAAAGCGTTGTGGAGACGAATGGGTTCGGGGCTACCGGGCGGCAGGAAAAGCATATCTCCCCTTCCCAGCAATTTTTCGGCTCCGTTCATGTCCAGAATCGTACGAGAATCTATTTTCGATGCGACCTGAAAGGCAATTCGTGCCGGAAAATTAGCCTTTATCACTCCGGTGATAACGTCGACAGACGGTCGCTGGGTTGCAAGAATAAGATGAATACCCACGGCGCGAGACATTTGTGTGAGCCTCGCGATGGGCTCCTCTACTTCCTTGGCCGCACTGGCGGTCAGCATAAGATCGGCCAATTCATCAACAACAAGCACTAAATAAGGCAAAAGCGGAGGCGAGGTACCATCATCACCTTTAATCAGGCCTTGTTTTACCCGCTCATTGTACTCTTCAATATTTCGCACTCCGGCCAGGGCTAATATTTCATACCGTTGTTCCATTGCCACTTCCACGGAGCGCAATACCACAACAGCAGACTTGGCACTGGTAGCCACTTTTTCCTTGAGATTGTCGACATAAGCCAAATGATGCCGGAATAACCGTTTATAAGTGGATAACTCGAGCCGCTTGGGATCTATCATCACCAATTGTACTTCGGACGGATGAGACTTGTACAAGAAACTGGTAATAATTGTATTCAAACACACACTTTTTCCGGAACCGGTCGATCCGGCGACCAACAAGTGCGGCATTGTGGCCAGATCGGTAATATACGGTGCACCGGAAATGGTTTTCCCGAAACCAATTGTCAATGGTGATTTTGCTTTTTCAAAGTCAGGTGTGGATAAAATTTCGGCCAGATATACGATTTGAGGGTGGGGATTTGGAATTTCAACACCTACTGCGGCCTTGCCCGGAATCGGGGCGACGATACGGATCCTTTTAGCCCGCATAGCCATGGCAAGATCATCGGCTAATGATGTAATGCGGCTGACTTTTGTTCCAGGCGACAATTCCAGCTCAAAACGGGTAATAACCGGACCGGGATATATTTCCCTTGCAACAGCCTTGACTCCATAATCGGACAGTGTTCGTTCCAAATGATGGGCCAGATTGCGTAATTCCACCTCACTCAGTTTTTCCTTCTGCGGTTGCGGCTTCTCCAGCAGGTTGAGAGGCGGAAATTCGTAGGGTTTTTGAGTATCAACAGCCGGATCGACAATAATTTCGTCATCGTCGGTAAATCCCATACCCAGGTTAAATTCCATTTGATGGGCTCCGGTCGATAATGGCCGTCGACGTTCTTTTTCCGCAGAGGATTTTGGGGCCGGTTCCTCGATATCATAGGATGCTTCAACCTGTTGTCTTATTCGCGGGCCGGCTGGGACAGGTCCCGTATCTCTGAAACCGATTTCCGGCATTTTTCCATGAACGACCGGCTCACGAAAGCCCGATTTTCTCTCAAAAGGTGATTTTGCTTTTTTAACGGATGGAAAACGTATTTTCCCAAATAGCCGGCTCAAAAAAAGTGAAACACGAAGAATAACGGAAGATACCGCATCGTATATATCGCGTATGGAAATTGTGGTACTCAATAATACACTCAACAACACAACACCGATAAAAATAACGACCGAACCGTACTGACCGAAAACAATCAGCAAAAACCGTGCTCCCAATCCACCAAGCCAACCGGAAAATCGAAACGCCGGATTACCGCCGGTCGAAGAAATGGCATCATGCAGAGCGAAACTGATGGACACATAATATGAAAAGATAAATGTCATGATTGTAACGCGTAATAACATCGCCGAATCTTTTCCCAGCAACCGATTTATTCCCCATGAAATAATTATAAACGGCAGGAAAAAAATCGGAAAACCAATCGTCCAACGGATTAAATAATGAGCGATATATACGCCTGCTATACCCAGCCCATTATGAACATATCCGAGTTCCACAGTCTCCGGTAATTCCTCAGGATCATACGTGAACAGAGCAATAAAAACAAGTACACCGAAAACAAGGAGCAGTATTCCCAGCAGCTCTTCCTGACGGTTATGTATGGTCACCGGTTTGTCTTGTTGTTTTTGCTTTTTTTTGTTCGCACGTACGTTTTTTTTCAACATAGTATCGCTATCTATTACACAAAATCTTAATGAGTTATTATCCCGTTCTTATAAACGGGCACAATTTCGTATTCATCGATCCGTGCACAATACTCCAAATCCGCCCCAAAACCGATTGTTTCCAGATGAGCCGCATGTGAACTCGCAGCAAACAATGAACCGCCAGCCGCCTGCGCCATTTTTTGAACTTTGCAAGCATTTTCACTCAACTGAAACGTTTGACATTTTTGCAGCGCATGTACCAAAAGGCCGGCACACATAGAATCTTCAAAAGACTCTTTTCCTTCCTGACCGGCACAGACGATGGTAACCCCGCCGGATGTCTGTAGTACTTCGGCCTTAACGGCACTCAAATTGAGCAGACTCGTTATCCAAACAACCTCGGCATGGTCACACAACTTGAGAGCGCGCGTACCGTTTGTTGTTGTAAAAACCAAAACCTTATCCTCTATACGTTCTCTCGTGTATTCCAGAGGTGAATTACCCAAATCAAATCCGGCAATCTTCCGTCCACCACGTTCACCACACAAAAGAACATCTTTGCGATCAAATCGTTGGCCCGTCTCCTGCGCGTCTTTCACACTTGTGACCGGAACAACCGCCCGGCATCCGTTATAAATTGCGGTAACGATTGTACTGGTCGCCCTCAGCACATCGATGACAAGCACATTCCCAACCGGATTGCCATCCATCGTTGTCCGTACACTTGGAACAACATCAAGTTTTCGCACTGTTACCCTTCGCAATCGTAAAACGGCGTTTTTACGATTTTGCCGGGAAATAACTTTCCGCGAATTTCAATATAAACAGGCGTATCAATACCGGAAAATCCGAAAGGCACATATCCCATGCCGATACCTTTTTCCAGCATGGGTGAAAATGTCCCGCTGGTAACCACACCGGCGGATTTGTCGTCGATAAATATTTTATAGCCGTGACGGGGTACGGCTTTGTCCAACATCTCAAAGCCGACCAGTTTTCGTTTTATGCCGGATTGCTTGATTTGTAACAAAGCATCCCTTCCGATAAATTCTCCTTTATTGAATTTTGTGATCCATCCCAATCCCGCTTCAAGCGGATTAGTGGTATTGTCAATATCATTTCCGTAAAGACAGTATTTTTTTTCAAGCCTGAGTGTATCTCTGGCACCCAGGCCGACAGGTTCGATATTATATTTTTCACCTGCCTGCATTATTTTTTCCCATACCGGCACGGAAGCCGATCGAGAAAAATACAACTCGTAACCGATTTCTCCGGTATAGCCGGTTCTGGAAATAACGGCTTCAACATCTCCTACGGAGACTTTAATAAAATGGTAATAATCAAGTGCTTTCAAATCCACATCCACGAGCGGCGCCAGCACTTTTGTGGACAAGGGACCTTGCAATGCCAGCAAACTGGTTTCTTCAGTCACATTTTCCATTTTTACTTTATCCAGCAGGTTTTTTTGTGCCCATTGCCAGTCTTTTTCAGTATTGGATGCATTGACGACCATCATGAAATAATCAGCAAACCGATAAATAAGCAGATCATCAACAATACCCCCATCCGGGTAACACATGGCCGTATACTGGGCCTGGTTGATGTCGATTTGTTCAATATCATTGATGGTCAGCTTTTGTAAAAATTGAGTCGCATTCTGGCCTCGGACATAAAACTCACCCATATGGGAGACATCAAAAAGCCCGACCCGCGCTCTAACAGCACGATGTTCGTTCATTATGCTGCTGTATTGAACGGGCATTAAAAATCCACCAAAGGGTACGATCTTTGCACCCAATGCAAGATGAAAATCGTAAAAGCCGGTTTTTTTTAATTCAGACATGGTTAAATCTCGATTCATTTTACAAGAAATATACTTTAATATAAAAAATAACACTTTATGAGCAGAGTGTCAAGTGCAATTTTGTCCAAGGTAGTCATATGATCACAACAAGTTATAAATTTCACATTTTATGAACTATACAATTTGTATACTATACAAATCGTGAAACATGTGTATGAGAATATGAGGATGTAAATTTCCGTATGATAAAATTTGTCAAATAAACGATCGCAGTATATTTACCCAATTTCTAATCCGAACTTTAAATTTTTCAATTTCTTTTAATTCCCAAGACTTGAAAAATCATTAATGATGACATACAGCATAAATGCCAGCAATAAAGCCAAACCGACCTGCTGAATGGTCATTTTGAGCTTGACCGACAGCGGCTTGCGCATGACACCCTCCACGGAGAGCAGCAACAGATGCCCGCCGTCAAGTACGGGAATGGGAAGGAGATTTAACAATCCAAGATTCAAACTGAGAAAGGCAGCAAAAATCAGTAAATTACCCATTCCGGTCTTGGCTGTATCACCGGCCATTTTTGCGATCTTGATAGGTCCGGCAATACTGTCTTTAAATGAGGCCCTTCCATCGAACCAGGAGGAAATGGCCTTACCCATCAGTTTGGTCATACGCCATGTGTACCGGCTTCCCTCGGCCAAACTTGCCGGAATACCGACCTTACGAATGGTATACTCGGCCTCAATGCCTATCATACCGACATTTTGTACCTCATCCAATTTAGGGACCACGATACGGCTGTGCTTTAAGCCGTTACGTTCCCACTCCAGCTCAATTTGTTTGCCGGCCGATTTATGAATGTAATTCAAAATATCGTCCCAGGTATTTATTGGCTGCGAATCGATACGGACAATAACATCACCTTCTTGCAACCCGATACTCTCCGCCGGCATTCCCTCGACAAGCTTGCCGACAACCGGACCAACAGGCTCGGCAATTCCGGTATAAAATACGGAGGCGGAAAAAATGAAAATCGTCAATAAAACATTAAAAGCGGGACCTGCGAATATGACAAGAAATCTCATCCACATGGGTTTGGACATAAACTCCCAGGGTTCTCCTTTTATGCCTACTTTGTCCATACTTTCATCAATCATACCCGACATTTTCACATAGCCGCCAAACGGTACTGCGGAGATACAGTAATCCGTATCGCCGATTTTTTTTCCAAACAATCTGGGAGGAAATCCGAGAGAAAAGCGTTCGACGCGAATACCGACCAATTTTGCAAGCAAAAAATGACCAAACTCGTGGATAAAAACCAATAATCCGAGAACAAAGACAAAAGGTACAATATAATTAATGAGAATATTCATAACGGCATTCATAACGGTTCCTTTATGATAAAAAACAAGATTTATTGATATTTAAAAAACACTCTTATTATACCAAAGTTTTCAAAAAAACAAATTATTATTACTATAAATTTACAGACGTAAATCGTTTTCATGAGTTACAGAATTAAACAATTTATTAATCCGGAAAATTCTATATAAAACGTTCAACATTTTGTCTTGCCCATAAATCAGCAGCCAGCAATTGATTTTTATCCGGATTTTGCACAACTTGATGTTTCATGACGGCTTGTTCGACCAGTTGCGGAATTTGATCGAACCGAATTTTGCGATTTAAAAACAAACTCACTGCAACTTCGTTAGCCGCATTAAGAACCGCCGGAGCAGTGCCACCGATCCTGCCGGCCTCAAAGGCGAGGGCTAACGCCTGAAATTTATTTAAATCAGGTTCTTCAAAAGTCAACTCGGTGTATTTACCAAAATCCAGCCGTGGAAACCGGGAAAATTTTCTTTCAGGATATGTCAAAGCCAGCTGAATGGGCACTCTCATATCCGGAACACCCAGCTGTGCCTTCACGGAACCATCGATAAATGCCACCATGGAATGTATGACAGACTGGGGGTGAATAACGACTTTAATTTTATCAACGGAAACGTGAAAAAGCCGGATGGCTTCAATGACTTCCAGGCCCTTGTTCATCATCGTGGCCGAATCGATTGTAATTTTTTTGCCCATATTCCAATTGGGATGTTTGAGTGCCTGCTCAACCGTCACACTCGATAAAAGCTCTTTAGACCATGTCCGAAACGGACCACCCGATGCGGTTAATATAATTTGCTCAACGGTCTCAGAAGACTCTCCCATCAAACTTTGAAAAATGGCACTGTGTTCACTATCAACGGGCAAGACAGCAACATTTTGCTTTTTTGCCTGTGCCATAACCAATTCACCTCCAATAACCAGCGTCTCTTTATTCGCCAGGGCAATGTCTGCTCCCTTCCCAATGGCATGCAGTGTGGGCAAAAATCCGGCTGCTCCGACCACAGCATTCACCATCATGTTATAGTCTGATTCAAGAGAAATCTGTTCTAGTGCATGTGCTCCTGAAAAAACATGAACGCCCAAATCTCGAAAAGTTTTCCGTGCCGACCCGGTTATCTGGCCCGATGAAACAGCCACCCATTCGGGATGGAATAAACGCGCCTGTTCGAGCAGTTTCTCAACACGTGAAAACGTTGCTAATCCGACAACTTGAAAAGCTTCCCGCATTTGCTCCACGATATGCAAACAGTTGGTGCCTATGGAACCGGTCGATCCCAAAATAAGTATTTTTTTTGTTGTTTGAATCACTTTTCTCTTTTTACCGGTTGCCCGGTGATGAGGTTTACACCGAGTTGGTTTTTAAAACCCTGCCGGATAACAGCGGCAACGTCTTTGTATTTGATGTCTTTTTTTGCCAGATCGTTAAGACACACTGTATGTTTATGTAAATAATGCTTCATGGTACGGCGTTTTTCTTCGGTTAAACCGGCTAAATAATCAACGATATCCAGATGTTTCCTGCCGATAAGAATGGATCCGTGCTGTAACAGGGCGCCGTCAAACCGTCGCTGTGCGCTGCCTACCAGTTTTTTTCCGTTAAATCCAATCTCATACTGTATAGACGACGCATAGCACATCGATGTCAATTCATCCCGGGGGGTGCCGGCAGAGGCGCGCGCGGTTCGTTCGAGAGAAACATTGATGTCAAGCATTTGCAGTGCGGAGACGAGGCATCGGCTTATTGTTTCATACATCTTTACGATACTTTTTTGGTAATATTCACTCGTATCGGGCAAAACGACGGAATATGTCAATTCTTCGGCGTGTAAAACGGCCCGTCCGCCTGTTGGCCGCACCACCACATCGATAGCATCTTTTTTACATCTTTCCATATCAATATCCACTCGTGACTGGTGGTATCCCAGTGATATCGCCGCGGGGTTCCAGCCATATATCCGGAGTGTCGGCGGAGCTTTTCCTTCAGCGACACTGTGAGTGATAGCCAGATCAAGAGCCATGTTGGTCTCGCCGTCACAAAATCCGGAATCCCAAAAATACCAGGTTTCCGTCAAATCAACACCTTTTAAATGATTCCGCGTTCTGAGGATTCGACAAATTCGATGAGCTCACGTACAGGGTCAATCATTTGTATTTCTTGCTTAATCCGCTCCAGGGCATGGGAACGGTTAAGCTTTGACCGGTATAAAAGCCGATAGGCTCTTTTAAGTGTCAGCACCACATCAGGATCAAAACCCCTTCTTCTAAGACCAATAGAATTGAGTCCGCTGAATTTTAGAGGCTCACCGGCAGCTATAATATACGGGGGGACGTCTTGATTCGCTTTATATTGAGCTCCGATCATACTATGTTTCCCGATTCGGCAAAACTGATGCACACCGGCCATACCGCCTAAAATAGCCCAATCACCGATGGTCACATGGCCGGCCAGTTGCACAACATTGGAGAGGATCACCCGATCGCCCACAATACAGTCATGTGCCACATGGGAATAAGCCATAAGCAGGCAGTTCTTGCCGATAACGGTTCTCCCGTGTGCAACTGTCCCGCGGTTAAGGGTGCAGAACTCCCTGACTGTGGTCTCGTCACCTATTTCCAGCGTGGTTTTTTCTCCGCCGTATTTTAAATCCTGCGGCATACTGGCAATAACGGCACCCTTGTGAATTTTGCAATTTTTGCCGATTCGCGCGCCATTGGAGACAAGTACATTTGAACCGATTTCTGTGCCATCCTGAATGACGGCATCCTCTTCAATAATACAAAAGGCCCCGACGGTAACATTGTCGCCGATCTGGGCCTTTTTTGAGACGATCGCGGACGGATGTATATTTACCAAAGCCTTTTCCTCACTCTTTTTCTAGCATTGCTGCCATCAATTCAGCTTCACAAACCAAATCATCTTCGACAAATGCTCGTCCGTACATTTTGCAAATAGAACGTCTTAACGAACCCATTTCCACCTCGAACCTCAAAGTATCTCCCGGCACAACGGGCTTACGAAACCGGACATTGTTAATTCCGGTAAACATGACCAGTTTTTTTTCGGGATCCATTTCCTCATTCAGCAATAACACGCCACCAACCTGCGCCATCGCTTCGAGAATAAGCACACCCGGCATAATGGGTTTACCCGGAAAGTGCCCCTGGAAAAAAGGCTCGTTCATGGTTACATTTTTGATACCGATGACGTATTCCTGTGGTACCAGATCGACAATTCTATCCACCAACAAAAACGGATATCGATGCGGTAAAATTTTTGTAATCGCTTCACTGTCCAGGAATACACCTTTTGTTTGTGCGGCTTTGAACTTTGACTTTATAAGTTTCTTTTTATATTCTTTTCGTATCAATTTCACCAGTTCGGCATTGGCCTGATGCCCGGACCGTGCAGCGATGACATGCGCTTTAAGCGGTACACCCAACAATGCGAGATCGCCGATAAGGTCCAGCGCTTTATGCCGGACCGGCTCGTTGGGATAGCGTAGTTCCTTCCCATTTAAAATACCGTTAGGAGACAGTGTTACCTTTTCACCGATCCCGAACAGCTTTCGCAACTCTGTCAACTCCGCGTCATCCATCTCACGATCTATAATAACCACAGCATTGTCCAAGGCGCCGCCCTTGATGAGTCCGGCCTTCCACAGCTCCTCCACTTCATGAAGAAAACAAAAAGTGCGGGCTGCGGCAAATTCCGTAGCAAATTCTTCATGAAGAGAATACATGGAAGTATACTGTGTACCCAACGCCGGATTTTTATAATCGACCATGAATGTTATGCGGAATTCATCGGACGGGAAAACGACAATATCAATGCCCTTTTCCGGATCGGAATAAGCAATGGTTTTATCGATATTTAAAATATCTTTAGCGGCGTGCTGTTCTTCGAGGCCGGCTTTCAGCAATATTTCGACAAATGGGAGAGCACTGCCGTCACCCACAGGTGGTTCGTTACCGTCCACTTCACAGAAAATGTTATCGATTTCCAAACCGCTTATGGCCGCCAGCACGTGTTCCACTGTATGGATTTTAACATCGCCGATACCAATTGTCGTGCCTCTGGATATATCCAAAACATGATCCACATCCGCGAGCACTTGCGGGCTATCCGGAATATCAACGCGCTTAAAAACGATACCATTATCAATGGGGGCAGGTTTAAATGTAATTTTCGTTTTGTTTCCCGTATGCAGACCTACGCCGGAATAGGAAACTGATTTCTTTATAGTGTGCTGGTTAGTCAGCATTCACCCTCCTTCATACCAAAACCGGTGATTATTTCTTTTTGAGGCTTTGAACTTCCTCTTCAAGTTGTTTAATTCTGCGTAAAAGTCCGGGAAGACGGCCAAGACTTGCCTCCTCCCGCCTCGCCTGAAAATGCGGCCGTGCAGGATAGCCCGAAACAAATATTTTCTCGTCCACGGATTTGGTGACACCGGCCTGGCCGCCGATAACAGCTTCATCTCCGACCTGGATGTGGCCGGCCAAACCCGCCTGGCCACCAATGCGGACCAGTTTTCCGATTTTTGTACTACCGGATATTCCTGTCTGAGCTGCAATGGCGGTATGTTCACCAATAACAACATTGTGCGCCACTTGAACCAGATTATCTATTTTGACGCCATTTTTTATGACCGTTTCTCCCATTGTTGCCCGGTCTATAGTCGTATTGGCGCCGATCTCCACATCATCACCCAGCACGACGATACCCATCTGCGGCAGCTTTTGGTATTTGCCCTCGTGAAACACAAATCCAAAGCCATCGGAACCGATGACGGCACCCATATGAATGATAACACGGCTGCCGATACGACATTCCTCCCGGATAGTGACATTGGCATATACCACTGTCTTTTCACCGATAACCACATGATCACCGATAACGACACCGGGGTGTAAAATGACGTCATCGCCGAGAATACATCCATCACCTATAACGACATTGGCCCCAACAGCCGTATTATCGCCCATCTTTACATTTTTGCCGATTACGGCGGTTTTGTGAATTCCCGCAGGGATTGAGCAGGGTTTGTGATAAAACTTTTTTGCCAGGATCAGAAACGAATAATACGGATCCTGAACCCGGACGATGTTTTTATCACATGGCGGAAAATCAAAAGCCACCAGAACGGCAGATGCCCTGGTTTGGTCTAAATATTTTGCATATTTGGGATTAGCGATAAAGGTTAAATGGCCGCTCTGGGCTTCTTCGATTTTTGCGAGCCCAAATATTTCTACGGAATCATCTCCCTCTACAGCACCATTCAACCATTGAGCAATCTCGGCAAGAGTGACGTGCATTTAATTTCCGTTGTTTACGAGAAAAACAGCTTATCTTTTGCTTCGCGATGTATTTTCCAGACCCTTTTCAAGTTCTTCAAGAACAAGGTCGGTCAGATCTTGTTGACTGGGACTTGCATATAAAATATTACCGGCAACCGTGTCAAAAATGTAATCGTACCTTTCTTCTTCACCGACCTTACGAATTGCCGCATTGATCTTATCGATAACCGGTTGCATTATTTCATCTTGCTTTTTATAAAACTCACCATTTTGCCCCCACTTTTCTGCCTGAAATTGTTGAATTTTCATATACAGGTTCTGCAGTTCTTGCTGCTTTTCACGCTGGCGTTCCTCGCTCAACAGCAGGCTTTGTGATTCCAGTTGCTCACCAAGCTCCTGAAATTGTCGTTGTAACTCCCGGGCTTCCTCTTCCCATTCACGGTTAATTTTATCCAGCTGTTCCTGGGCATCCTGGGCTTCCTTATAGGTGGCCAGGATTTTTTGTGAATTGATATATGCAAGTTTTTGTGCAAACAGGCTTGTCGTTAAAGCCAAAATAATAAAAATAGCTTTCAGTCTCACGGTTTCCTCCTAAAAAATATTTTAATGAAATACTATCGAATTAATTTTATTAAAAACTACGTCCGAATACGAAATGCATTTTCCATTTGGGATCAGGATTTCCATATTCATCAACCCGATCAAAACCATAACCGTAATCAAATCCGATAATTCCGATCATCGGCATAAACACCCTTGCACCAACTCCCACGGAGCGTCTCATATTAAAGGGATCAGCACGTTTAAAATCAAGCCATGTGTCACCGGCTTCAGCAAAAATCAGCCCAAAAATTGTCGGATTGGGCGCAATTGGAATTCTCAATTCGGCCGTGTATTTGAGCATCGAACGGCCGCCTTCGTTGGCAATTCGGTATCCGCTCAGCGGATCATCGTAACCGCGCAACGGTATGGAACGGGACAGGCCGTCTCCGCCCATGAAAAAGTATTCGAGATATGGAATTCTTGACTCACCACCAAGATCACCGATATAACCTGCCCGAAAGCTGGTGTAAAGAACCAGTTTCCAAAACGACGGCGTAAACCAGTCAAACTGAATGATATGCTTATGGTAAGCAACATTCCCGCCTAGCAGCTTGCCGGCGAGTTCGGTGGTTAATGAGAATTCCGATCCTGCTGTAGGGAATTCAGGCCGGTCCAGACTGTTACGTGTAAAAATCTGGGTGATGCTGCTGCTCACAAGCGGCCAGTCTTCCGATACGATACCGTTGGGATTTCGCTCGACGATGTATGGATTAAAATCCGAAAGATATGTTTCATCCAGCCGGTATATCCAATCGCCGCGAAAATAATTATCCGGCCATCTGAACCGGCGGCCGATACGTAAACTACCTCCGCGACTGACCTGTTTATAGCCGATATAGTAGGCATCGCGCTTGGTATCGTAAAAACTGAAACCGGCCAGTGTCGGCGTATCAAAAAGCCACGGCTCGGTAAATCCGATATTAAATGAACGGTAATAACGCCCGAAATTCCAGTCAAAACTCAAACGCTGACCATTACCAAAAAGGTTTGCCATTGCCACACCCACGCTGCCTACCATATGGTCACGTTCACTCCATCCGGCAGACATATTGGCTGTATCGGTTGATTTTTCCTCTACTTTTAACTCAATATCGACTTTGTCGGCTTCCACAGGATTGACCTTGGGTTCGACATTGGCGAAATAATTTAACATCCAGACTTCACGAATACTGCGGTCCAGTAATGCCCTGTTGTAGGTATCACCGGGAAACAAACGCAATTCGCGCCGGATGACTTTTTCTTTGGTTTTGCTGTTGCCGGATATAATAATTTCATTCAATTTGGCTTGCTGCCCTTCGGTGACCACAAAATGAAAATCGAGCTCGTTATCGGCATCCAGAGTCTCCTTAGGTAGCACCACCGCATAAATGTAACCCCTGTCATGATACAGATTATAGATATGCTGCATAATCGCTTCATCGAGTTTTTTCTTGCTAAAAGTTTCTCCCTTTTCAAAACCCAGATTGGCCCCGAGTTCCTCTGTTGTGAACAGTTCGTTGCCTTCCCAGCTGATATCGCCAAACGTGTATTGAGTACCTTCTTCTATCCAGATATCGATAAACAGATCATCCCGGTCCTGGTTGTAATAAATGGAATCCTTTAAAACTTCAGCATCTTTGTAACCGTGGTTCTGATAAAACTCGACCACTTTTTTCAAATCTTCCTCGTACTCATCCTTATCAAAGTCCGCACCGCGCCATATGCGGTCTTCTTTGGTCTTTTTAAACTGTTTTTTGAGCTTTTTATCGCTAAATCCGGAATTGCCATAAAAGTTAATCTTTTTTATCTGAACCTTTCGACCCTCTTCGAACACAAAACGAACCACTACACGATGGCTGTCCGTCTGAGAGGGAATCTGAATGGGATCGACTTTTGCCAGCAGGTAGCCTTTTTCCTTGTACTTATCCAATATTTTAGATTTCGCACGGGTTAAGGCTGTGGGACTCATCGTCTGGCCGGCGTAAAAATTAAGCAATTCGTCGATGTCGTCTTTTTTTAACTTTTTGTTTCCCTGTAGCTCGACTCGCTCCAGTTTTGGGTACTCTTGCACACGGATGACTAAATACGCACCCTCTGCCAGCTCTCGTTCCACCAGAATATCTATATTTGAAAAAAGGCCGATCCGCCACAATTGGCGTATGGCGTCTTGAATATTTTCGTGAGTAACTTCCATTCCCGTTGAGAGTCCGGATTGCATCCGAATCATATTGGCATCTGTCGTGGAATTGCCTTCAACGGAAATACCGAGAATTTTTAACCGAGGTTGGGCAAAAGCAATGTTGCCAATAAAAAAGAAAAATAAAAA
>JAFGEC010000460.1 GCA_016931775.1 Candidatus Zhuqueibacterota bacterium
ACGCCCAATTCGGATAGCGGTCCGGATTTTTTACATGCATTGATTGTGGTTGACGGTAACATGGTCCGCGGCGATGTGGAATTTCATGCTGTTGCATCGGACTGGTATGCTCACGGGCATCATCGCGATGCCCGGTACAATAATGTGATCCTGCATGTTGTTACCATGAACTGTCCTGCCGACGCCAAAACAATCCGCCAGGACGGAAAAAGTGTGCCCATCGTCGATCTGGACCGTTATTTGGAAAAGCCCGCCGAGTGTATGGAAGCGGATACCACCCCTTCTGTCCGTGTCCGGGAGTGTTCGTGTGCCCTGGCCGAATGCGACAGTCAGGTCATACGGAAAATTCTTGAACAAGCCGGGGATATACGTTTGTATGAAAAAGCTGCCCGTATGTACGAACAAAGAATGCGGTTCTCCTGGAATCAAATTTTTTACCAGTCGGTATTGGAAGCATTGGGTTATTCCAAGAACCAGGTACCATTTCGAAAACTTGCCGAGTTGTTGCCGATAAAAACGCTATGGGAATATATTTGGTCTGATCCTTTGCCTTTGGCACGATTAAAATGTGAGGCCTATTTATTGGGTGCGGCGGGTCTATTGCCGTCACAATCCACTGGAAATAACGACCTGTCCGATTCCAGCGTAGCGGAATATGTGTTTCAGCTGGAGAGTGCATGGGACCGATTTCCCCTGCGCCGTAAGATAGATCCACTCAAACCGGAAAACTGGCACTTTTTTCGCCAGCGTCCGCAAAATTTTCCCACCGTGCGAATTGCTGCTGCTGCTGTACTCATTTTACGTTTTTTAGCGGATGGCTTTACGGGAAAATTTTCCCAATTGCTGCATAGTTGCGCAACACAAGTATACAGCATTCCCAAAGAACTGGAACAGTTATTTTCAGTAACGGTAAAAGGTTTTTGGGCTTGTCATTACCGTTTTTTTAACTGCGGACATAGTTTGAATCAAAAGAGCCGGCAAATCGTTGGCCGTGAACGGGCGCGGGATATCGTTATCAATGTTTTACTTCCCGGAATCGTCGCTTTTGCAGTGGAAGAGCAAAACGGTAAGACACAGAGTTTGATGAAAAAGGTTTACGCCATCTATCCACCGCTTGCGGAAAATAAAATTACCCGATCCATGCGCAAAAAAATTGGAATTTCTTTTAAAAATGTGAATTATAAATTGGTCCGCTATCAACAGGGATTGATATATTTGTCAAAAATGGTTTGTCAACCGGGCAATTGCCGGCGCTGCCTGGACGAGGAAGGTTTGACGGTGACTGCAAAGTATCATGAGAGAAACAAAGAATGAAGGGTAAAATGCACACCGGGGAATTCAGGATATCAAAAATCCGTCAAATCTGCGTCATAAAGATTGGTAAACAACTCCCGGGAGTTGGGCCGGTGTGCTATTTGGTTAATAATATTTTTGTGATAACGACCTGGTTTTGAAATTTTAAACGGATAAAATATAAACCCGAACCGGCCGGTTGATTGTTTTCATTCGTTCCATCCCATGAATCGGTATAAATTCCTGGAGCGGTAAATTGTTTCCTGATCGATCGGATAAATTGGCCTTGCACATTATAAATGTCGAGAGTGATAAAACCTCGTTCAGGGATTTCATATTGAATGACCGTGCCCTGATTGAACGGATTGGGATAGTTAGGATGCAGCCGCAACAGGGTCGGCATTGACAGCTGGTTTTGCTCTATACCCGTTTCAAGTATTTGGTATACAGCCGTGGAAACGGAACTGTTATTCCAATTCTCTTTTGTTGCGACGGCACGAATGGTTGATGTCTTTTCCAGTGTTATGGTACTGGAATAGGCAATACCGTAATGCAGGGGATTTGAACCGTCCAGGGTGTAATATATCTTTGCGTTGGTTGTTTGGCAGGCCAAAGAAACCTCAATCGGACCGTCATATGTTCCCGGAGAAGGGGAAAATACCGGTGCGTCTACATTACCTTGCAATCCCAAATGCCCCTCACTATCGATGATTTGAGCAAAGATATCGTTATTCTTGGCAAAGGTCATAATTGTTTTATTGCCGAAAGTCGATTCCAACACGGGCCTGTCGGAAGGGATATGAATGCCGCCATGCGGCCATAATTGTGCACCATTAGGTGTAAGTCCGATCACAGAATCGTCCGCAGCAAAAACGAGGATTCCATTATCATGTTCGGTTTGGGTGTAATAATCCGTACAACCTCCATACCAATTTCCTTGCTGGAATACATATTCGAACAAAAACTCAAAATTGCGGTTGTATTTTTCCAAATAATCCTCGCAGGTATCCTCACCATACTTTATTACAAAATAATAACCTGTCTGTGTTGGAATAATCTGTTCGATATTGTCGTAATAATCCAAATTGAGAATACTTGCGGATCCTGTAGGAAAAAGGTTGCTTTCAAAATAATATGCCTTTATTTCTATATCATACATTCCTACTTCATATTCCAATAACAGCACAACACCGTTAATGGTCGGCAGTATCGCCCTGCCGCGCTCTCCCAGAATATAATTTAATATCGGGGACAATTCTTGGTAAAGTATGGTTTCCCCATCGCCCGAAAAACAAAATAAAGAGTAGCAAAGATTTGTCACATAGGTTGCATAAATATCGTCCCAATCCGATGTTTTTTTAATACTGGAGAAAATTTTATGATTTTCCCCTAGACAATACCATCCGGCGGGTATCACCAGTGGATCTGGCGGCAACATTGAACCCGCCGCATCGACGAAAAAAGTCAGAACGGCTCTCCAGGATGGCTCGATTTTCACATTATCGAAACTGGCTTTATCGTTCCAGGAACCGATACCAATCCGGCCGCGGCGAAAGCTATTGTCCTGGCAGATGAAAACCTGCTTGTCCATTGTCAGGATAACGGTGGTTCCGATTTTTTCCAGTTCATAACGATTGAACTGGTTAAAATCTTTCGATGTCATGTTAAAGCTGTATTCCGCCAGCCACGGTGTGGCTGTACCTTTGACAATCGACCGGAATTTGATGATATTCTGTTTAATTTGCACAAAGCTGTAATTTTTTTCATCAATATAACCGAATAAAAGCGCATAATCACTATCCGGGGTTTGCAGCCGGAGTTCGTCGCAGCGTATGTCAACGGAAAACCGGTAAAAATCCGGAAAATCTTTTTGATAAACGGCATATTCACCCAGGCGGTCGTTTTGATCGGGTTCATAGTCACTGGTGATAATAGCGTAGCTCGGATCTCCGCCTGCATCATATATTTTCTCCCAGCGGTTGTGATTCAACGGCAGCCAGTTGTCGGTGGGTCCGAAAAAATTCTCAACGTATGTCATAAAGCCTGCTCTATATCCCAGAAGCCAGGACTGATCTTTTGCAGGATGGACTTGAAAATCCGAAAAGAGTGGTATATCATCGGTGAAGGCGCTGCCATATTTTCCCCAAAGCAGTTGACCGTTACCGGAAATACGCTGGCCGTGGATATTCCTGGTGTCCGCTTGGCCTTCCCATGTCCAAAATACCACCGCACCTCCTTCTCCATCGGGAAACAGATGCCACTCGGTGGATTTATCCAAATGATCGACCAACAGTACACCATTCGCCTGCCAGACAGTGGTACCGGTTGCGTCGAGGTGTTGTGTAAATAATTGAGCAAAACCGTTACGTTCATCCTCCCAGGCGATAATCACACCTCCGGAGTCGTCAGTTACGGATTGTACATCGGTTTGATTATCATTTGCGGTACAAATCGATACCGTATCATTAGGATTTACAGGCCAGAGAGCATAAGATGAATGGATGTCGTTAAAGATCAAGAGGGGGGCCATTAATTTAAAAATTAAAAAAGACGAAGGATAAACTTTCATTGTTCTCCTCCTTGAGGTTGATTGTTGATTATTTGGATAGCGAATACTGACCCGCTTATCTTCCGTATGAATCCCAGTTTATTTTTAATAGTAATATAAAAATAGGACAATGTCAAGTATATTACAATATCCTTTGTAAAACCTCAGTCTCGGGTGGGATAGAACCGGTGCGACGCATTTATAAAAAAGTTCCACTTTATAAACATTTTTTTCCCTTTCCGAAAATATTTGTATTTAAAGTTGCGTATTATCGTACGTGTACAGGCTCTCGTTAAACGCCGGGATTTTTCGTACCATGTTCGTTTTCTAAAATTTTTTGATCACTTCTTCTGCAATCCAATTACCTTCTCTGGGTAATAGAATAACAAGAACCAGAGTTACCTTTACCAACTAATCATTATCAGTTGCCGTTTTACACATCTTGGATCCTTGTCTTTTGGACTCAAGCATTTATCCGGTAC
>JAFGEC010000461.1 GCA_016931775.1 Candidatus Zhuqueibacterota bacterium
CCGAGTACGACGGTCCGGTCGGGATCGTCACGAACGGCATCAAAAAAGGCCGTCAATCGTTCAAACAGTAAAGCAACCAAAAACTCCGGCAGCCGCCAAAAAAATCGTTAAGGATTTATGCCTTGAATATATAGAGGAGACGATAAAATGAATACCAAAATATATCTGTTCAGCTTTGTTATTTCGCTGGTCCTGGTTTCCGGGATTTATTCTCAGGAGGAAATAATGTTCCTTGGCCATGAAATGGGTGTGGGCGCAAGGGCGATAGGTATGGGTGGTGCTTTTGTGGGTATTGCCGACGATTATTCCGCAATCTATTGGAATCCGGCCGGTTTGGGTCAAATCCGGCGTTACGAGGTGAACACAGGATTCAGTCACAATAAACTGTTTAACAGTACGCAGTTTTTCGATAATAAAAGTGCAGTCCAGGCCGGTTACAGCCGATTAAATTCCATCGGCATCGTTTTACCCATGCCGACTTATCAGGGTAGTATGGTGTTTGCGGTCGGTTATCACAAGGTACGTGATTTTGACAACGTTATGGAGCTGGGCGCTGTAAATCCCAATTATGCGGCATTTCAGGATTTGGTCGTGCCTACTTATGGTCAGGAATGGACAACGGATATTACAGGCGACCTTTATCAGCAAGAGACTGTGGATGAAAGCGGCAGCCGCAACCATTTTTCACTGGCCGGTTCGATAGAGTTGCAGGAAAATTTCTGGTTTGGTGCATCGGTGAATTTCGTGAGCGGCAAGAGCAATTATCACCTCGATCTCGCTGAATACGACGATGATAATATTTATTCCTATTATAATGAGAATGAAAAGATAATGTCTGATCTGGATTTCTGGACATATGATCAAAGTATCATCTCAGATTTTAAAGCCGCTCAGATTAAACTTGGTGTCATGTATCAAGTCGGCCGTGCAATGCGGTTGGGTGCTACGGTAACACCGCCGACAAGGTATACGGTGAAAGAAAGGTGGTCTGAAACACAAAAGGAATTCTATGACGGTTTTGAAGTACCTGAGATTTTGGCCAATGGCGGTGAGGTTTCTTACGAATATAGTGAACCTTTTATATTTTCTGCAGGAGGTTCGCTCAAACTCCTTAACGTTCTGCTGTCCGGTACTGTGGAGTTCCAGGACTGGGCACAAGTGCGGTTTTTAACCGAGCCGTCTGTCTCCTGGATATCCAAAGACGAACTCAACTGGCGCTTGTCGCGGGATTTACGTTCAGTGACCAGGTTCAGGCTGGGTGCGGAAATGGCGATTCCACTTCTGCCGGCAAAAGTACGGGCCGGTTATTTTAACGATCCATCCGCTTACCGGTTTTTGCAGCACAAACCCAATAAGCATTTTGTTACGGCAGGAACCAGTCTTTTGCTCGGCCGTCAGGTTATGGTGGATTTAGCCTATATTTACGGCGGATGGCAGGAGGAAACCAGTGATGATTTGACCATGGCAACGGCCCTAGAGGATAAAGAGTATAAAAAGTTTGTGGGAACACTGTCGGTCCGTTTTTAATCAATACGAAAGGAAAAAACATGAAAGCAGTGTCTATCGTATCCGTTTTGTTTCTTGTGACCGGTGCACAAAATTCCTTGAAAGAAACTTGTCCTAATGACAATCCGTTGCTGATTCGGCAAAAAAATTGCTACGTAGCGCGCCTGAATGAAGACAACAGAAATGTGCAACTTTTACTATGCGATCCGCTTGTTCTAACTATCGTATCGGATTCCAGCGGCGGAAAGTGGTATGGTATTAAAAGTCCGGTTGCCACACTGTCTGAGAAAAAAATCCTGCAAATGAAAAATTCCGCTTTTGAAAACTGTATAATGCTGACCCTTATACAGTGCTCAAAACTGCAACATTCGATGCACAATGCAGATGTAGTGTCTTTTTAAATTTTCGGGAAAACAAAAGACGGTAACGGTTGATCTTTTAATATTAAATTCTTAAACTGTTAGAGATGAGTTATAGAAATTGGGATTGACATGAAAACACATATTTTAATTTTGATGATTTATGTCATATGTAACCCTTTGAGTATCTTCGCTCAATCCTGTAACAATCCGGATTCTTGTCATTTTGCCGGGGCCGATACACTTCATTCCGCATCAGGACAAGAGACATCTAGGATAAAGTCAGAGGAGATATTTAGTCAGATTGAAAAGTATATCCAAAACAACCTGCCCAAACGGGCCGTTCAATATGCCGGAGAATCTCTCATTCAATTTCCCAATAACCAAAAATTGCTCAACAAGTATTGCGAGATGGTATTCTGGTATTCCGGGCAAAAATTAGCTGAGAAAATTTTTTCAGAATTGGTGGAAAAATATTCAAATAATTACACTTTTTACATCGAGTTGGCGTTTGTTTATTTCTGTCGTGAAAAATACAGCGCAAGTCTTTCTGTTTTGGAAAAACTTGCAGATTTAAGCAAATTTCCGCCCGATTGTCGATATTACTATCTTTTAGCCGATAATTATTTCGGTCTGGAACAGGACACTACAGCGGCACAATATTATCAATCGGTATTGGAGTGCCTGGATAACCGTGCAGAAGCGGATATTTTCTACCACGATTTATGCTACATCATGAGCGACGAGGAATTTTTAGAGTACGAGACCCTGGAACCGGTACAATTTAAGGATTTTTACCACCGTTTTTGGTTATCCCGTGATCCGGATTTGTCCACGTCCTTCAACGAGAGATTGGGAGAACATTACCGCCGTTTGATGTATGCGAGAAAACATTACCGCCGCTTTGTGGCCGGTGAGTCATTTCTGGAAATGGATGATAATTGGAGTAATACACGAACTGCCGGTGATAAGTTAATCGGTAAATATCAAACCAGGGCGTTGCCCCGGAACAGAGAATTAGACGATATGGGATTGATCTATGTGCGACATGGTAACCCGGACAACTGGATGTTTTATGTGTGTGCGAGCTGCGATCAGAATTTCTCATGGCAATATTACAGAACCCATCAGAGGCCTGAACTGATTTTTCACTTTGCCAAAGGGGGAGGAGTAAGGGGATGGATTATTTCAACATTGCCACTATATTTTCAAAATCGGTGGGATCTCGGAATAAGATATGCATCACTTGATCCGACAGTTGCCGGAAATGACATCGAATCCCTTGAAGCCATGAGTTATATGCTGGAACTGGCAGTTGAAAATGAAAAGCATGTTCAAGTCGCGATGCATGAAGAAACAACGGATTTTAAATTTGAGCAGGATCCCCTTAATTTTTCAATGCGAATTTTATGTTTCAAAGCACCTGACCGTAAAATTTTGGTTAAATTCTATTATGGTGTTGATGGTAACCTGGCAAAAATGGATGCCGTCTCAGGGCTGAAACTCGGTACTTTTTGGGGAATTTATAATGATCAGTGGCGGCAAATAATTTATGAAAAGCAGGATAAAACCTATACTTTGGGTCACATTTCTCAAGCTGAATGGCAAAAGAGTTCTATTATTCTGAACAAACAGGCAATTGTGCACCCCGGCGATTATCATTTGGAATTCCGGTGATTATAATTTGCTGGTCCAGGTAAAGGATTTGGAAGGAGGCACGGTCATCGAGAAACAGATAACCATCTCTATCGTTTGAATTTTTCAAAATCATGTTTTTTTTCAATATTTTTTATTGTATATTACAATAAACGTAAAAATATGACTTCTCAAAACAGCAGTTTGGAGGTATATTTAAATATACAGATGTTTTCGGTACTGGAAAAAGCACTGAGTGTAAGCGATCTTTCGGTCGGATACCAGGATAAAAAAAGTGTTGTACGGAACGTATCTTTTGATATATTAAGAGGACAGACCCTGTGTCTCGTCGGTGAATCCGGCTCGGGAAAAACGACAATCGCCCGTGCCGTGGTCGGTCTGTCGGAAGCCTGGATACAAGGTGATGTCCGTATCGACGGCACGTCCGTTTTCGATCTTGACCGCGATGCCAAACGACGTCTGTTAAAGAAAAAGGTCAGCTTTATATTTCAGGATCCATTCGGCAGTCTGGTGCCGATTCTCACTGTCGGTACGCAAATGAAACGCGTTGTGGGCTTTAGAAACGGTCTGCGCGATAAAACAGTGATACGGCAGCGATGCTTTGATTTACTGGCACGCGTCGGCATGTCGGATGCAGAAAATATTTGGAACCGTACTCCCGCTCAATTATCGGGAGGAATGTGCCAGCGAATTATGATCGCCATGGCAATGTGCGTTGAACCGGTCCTGGTTTTTGCTGATGAACCGACCAGTGCATTGGATGCGATGACACAGGAAACGATCTTGTCCCTGCTGCAACAATTGCAGGGAACAAGTCGATTTGGAATGTTGTTTATTACACATGACATGCGGTTAGCGGCAAAATATTCGGATATGGTTGCCGTTCTTTATAACGGTGAAATTATCGAGTTGAATGAAATCCACCGTTTCATTCGTGAGCCGAAAACCGAATATGCAAAACAGCTTTTAGAATCAGCAAAAAGATTATCGGTTGCTTTTTAAAAGGAGAAAAGAAAATGGCCAATATTTTAGCTGGTTCACTTAACGGAATTTTTCCACTGCAGCAACAGCGGAAATTACAAATCGTGAGCGTGGTGGTGAACAATGAGTGTAATTTGGCCTGTAAACACTGTTACCTGCAAACCAAACCACACGACCGTTACCTGTCAAACGAAGAGTGGTTGAAATTTTTTCACTCGCTGTTTGTTGATATAAAACCAAAAGTTCTTTGCTTTGCCGGTCGCGAGGTTTTTGCATCTCCCGGCCATGCAGCTCTTTTTTTCGATACCATCCGTATGCGCAATCAAAGTACGGCAAAAACAGAGATCGGTGTCATCACCAATGCTTTGTTGGTCAATTTATACCGCAAACAACTGATTGAAAACCCACCTGATTATATCGATGTCAGCGCTGACGGGTTACCGGACGCTTACAACGCCGTCCGGGGTAGAAACGCTTTTTCCCTTTTGGAACCTAACTTAATCTGGTTGAACCGGCATTTCTCCGACCGGCTCTGGCTTACAC
>JAFGEC010000462.1 GCA_016931775.1 Candidatus Zhuqueibacterota bacterium
ATCGGATACATTGTATCCATCCCGGTTTTTGGTGATTCCGGATTTATCATATTATCCCCGCTCAACAAAGCACTGTGCAAACGCTCGGGCATCAGCGCGGCAGGGCCGACGATCGCCCTGTCCATCGGATTGACCGTCTCCCACAATCTGGTACCCCCCACACCGGGTCCCATTGCCGCCGCCGGTTATTTAGAGGCCGACCTGGGACTTGTTTTATTGCTCGGCATCCCGATGAGCATTGTGGTACTGTTTTTCACCTGGTTGTTCGCCGTTTTTTATGCCGGAAAAACCCATATCGATCCCAATCCGGAGCTCGATCAGGATGATGTGAACCGGCGTCTCGAAAAGGCGCCCAGCGCTCTCAAATCGATTCTTCCTATTTTTGTGCCCATCCTTTTACTGGTGATGCGATCCGTGGCTCTGCTTCCCTCCCTCCCTTTCGGAACAGGTCAACTGAAAGAATTGCTGGCCTTTATCGGTCAGCCGGTCATTGCTCTTCTTGCCGGCGTCCTGCTTGCCCTGACCCTGCCGAAAAAATTCAAACTGTCCTTTTTATCCACAGACAGTTGGGTCGGCAAAGCCATGTTAAACGCCGCATTGATCATTCTCGTCACCGGCGCGGGGGGATCGTTCGGAATGGTGCTGCAAAACTCTAAAATCGCTGATACATTGGGTACCATGTTATCCGACGCCAATTTGGGTATCTGGCTGCCCTTTATCATCGCCGCGGCCATTAAAACGGCGCAGGGATCCAGCACCGTGGCACTTATCACTACTGCATCCATTTTGGCGCCCATTTTGAGCCCGCTGGGTTTTGACAGCGAGGTGGCCAGGGCGTTGGTTGTTCTGGCCATCGGATCCGGCGCCATGGTTGCATCGCACGCCAATGACAGTTTTTTTTGGGTCGTCACGCAGATGTCGAATATGACCGTTCCGACCTGCTATAAATTGCATACGCTGGGTACAGTTGTTGCCGGAACCAGTGCGATTTTTTTTACATGGATTTTATCACTCTTTGTACTATAAAAACAGGAAAACAACATGTCAATACACAAACAGAAATTATCCGGTGTATTTGCACCCGTCAACACACCCTTTAAAAACGACGATCTACAACTGGACGATTTACGTTTTAATCTGAAAAAATATCAAAAATCACCCCTCAAAGGTTACCTGGCCCTGGGCTCCAACGGCGAATTTAAAAGCCTGAGCGAAGACGAGCAGTTGAAAATCCTGCAGGTCTTTGCCGAGGAAAAAGGCGAAAAAACGGTCATGGTGGGAACGGCGCGCGAATCCACAAAACACACCATCCGCATGAGCAATCTGGCTGCCGGAATGGGATTTGAATATGTCAGTATTCTCACCCCCCATTATTTCGCCAAACAAATGGATACCGCCAAACTTGTGGCCTATTACACCCGGATTGCCGATAATATACAAGTTCCTTTGCTCATCTACAACGCTCCCGGATTCGCCGGCGGTGTAAATCTTTCCGTGGATGCGGTGCTGGAACTGGCGCAGCATGAAAATATCGTGGGCATGAAGGATACCTCGCCCACAGGCCCGGGACGGTTTTTATGCCGGCTGGAAAAAAATACCGATTTTTATATTCTCGCCGGCTCCGTCAGTTATTTTTATGCCACACTGCACCTGGGGGCATACGGAGGGGTTATTTCCCTGGCCAATTTTGTGCCGGGGGCCTGTTGTGAACTCTATGATCTGTTTACTCAGGGAAAATACGGTCTGGCCCAAAAGCTCGGATTCAAACTCCAGGTGCTCAGTGATTTTATTTCCGGTAAATACGGTGTGGCCGGAGTCAAGGCGGCCATGAATCTGAAAGGACTGAAAGGTGGGGAGCCCCGGCATCCGCTGTTGCCGTTGACCGAAAAGGAAATCGACGTGATCAAAACAGCGCTGCAAAATGCAGGGTTGTAAAAATGGCGGCGGAACACTGGATACTTGCCGTGGACATCGGCACAACAGCCATGAAAATGGGTGTTTTTACTTTCAAAGACCATAAATTGGTTCTAAAAGCCGATTTTTCACAAAACTACTCCATCCATACCTATAACAACGGCCAGTTCTCCGATATCGACCAGCAGAAATGGAAACGGGCGTTCATGGCCGGCTGCAAGCACCTTGCCTCCTTTACTGATAACATCGATGCCGTTTCACTCTCGGGCACGACACCCGGACTGAGCGCCATGGATCAAAACGGCGAGGCGTTGTATCCCGCCATCCTCATGCTGGACCGGCGCTCGGGAACGGAAGCACGGCACATTATCGATACCATCGGTCTCGAAACACTGCTGGCAACCACCGGAAACATGCCGGTACCCGGAGGTTGTTCGCTGGCGGGTATTTTATGGCTGAAAAAAAATCAGCCGGATATTTTCAATAAAACAGCCTGTTTCGGCCATTCCAACACCTACATAGCCAAATGGCTGACCGGAAAATTTGCCATTGATCCGTCGTCGGCGAGTCTGAGTGCACTGTACAATACTGTTACCAACGACAAACAGTGGAATGCGGACATTGCGGGTGAATCCGGCATCGAGGTGGAAAAACTGCCGGTCATTTTACCCGCGTACGGCTCACCGGGTCGGGTGCTTCCCGATGTTGCCCGTTTAACCGGATTGACAAAACAGCCGGCCGTTCTCATCGGCGGCAACGACGCGGTTCTGGCGGCCTGGTCGGCGGGTATCCGGGAGCCGGGGGATATCATCAATGTGAACGGGACATGCGAGATTTGCCTGGTATGCCTGCCGGACTGCCTGGCCTCGGTGGAATATAACGTCCGCAACCACATCGAGGAGGGCCGCTGGCTGACACTGTATGTGATGAACGCCGGTGGCAAAGCCTACGAATGGTTCAGGAACCTGTTCTGCAGCGAGAAAACCGACCGGCAGTTTTTCGAGCAGTTTCTACCTTCAGCAATACTGGAATGGCTTGAAAAGGACAGCCGTGTGCGCTATACGCCCTACTTGCTGGGTTCGCGGTATTCTACCCGGCTGTTATACGCCGCGTTTGAAAATCTGACGGCCGAAACGACACGGGAAGAAATGGCGGCGGCCGTTACGAGGGGACTGTGTGAATACCAGCGCAAACACCTGTCACTGATTGCCGGTCATTTGCCGTTAAAAAAACGTATTCATATCACAGGCGGTGCGCTCAGTGAGGCGATTATCGAGGCGAAAAAAAAGTGGATGTGGAACGGGGAGTATCGGTATGTGGAGCAATCATCACTTTTGGGCGCAGCGATGTTATGGGAGAGGCACCTGAATGAGAGCCGGACGGTAATGTGAACCGGAGATTTATTGCACGGCCGGTTTTATTGACGGCGGATCATTTTTAATGTTTGCCGTTACCTGTGCTTTCCGTTTTTTGGGCGGCTTCGGCCTTGTTGGGAAGAGTTGTAGCAAAAGGTTTGCATCGTTATAGAATAATATACCAATCTTTCTCCCGCTCATTAAGTTTAAGCAAAGAGACTCAAAATTTCGTGTCTACGTAGGCGGGCCATGATAAAACGGCATTAACTCCTTCGTGTCATGCCCGTACCGCAATGCGGTACGGGCATGATATGTATTTTTACTGCAATGAGTATATTTCTGAAAAAATCTGATAAAAAAAACTTTTGACACATCACCTGCGATCTCACTCAGTTTTATTGGTGAAAAACCTTGGAAAATTGACGAAACCAACACGATATACAGGATGAAATAAAATTGATCCTCTGTTTATACAACAAATGGTTTCAGCATTAATTCACGTATCGGCTTAAAATGTTTAATGTTGCTCGAAACCAGCGTCAAATTGTTTTCGACCGCTGTGGCGGCAATGATCGCATCTCCGGCCCGTAATCCCGAGGTCATTGAATATTCTTCAACATACACAAGCGCCCGATGCCCGATGTTCTCTGTCAGAGGCAAAACAATAAAACCAAATTCTTTAATAAAATCTCTGGTGTATATTTGCTGCTTTTTATTCAGTGCACACTGGAGCAATTCCATATAAGTTAAAATCGAAAGGTACCGCGGATGCCTCTCTACTAATGTCGCCGCTTTTTCAGAACCTCTCTCTATCCAAATCAAAATATCCGTATCAAAAAGCATTATAACGTCCTTTTCGCAACCGGGACATCAGCTCGTCAACTTTTGTTGTATCACCTTCATTCATTCTAAAAAAGGGATGGTCTTTCACACTCTTTACTGTCGTTTCCTCTACCGGAATGATGATACCTTTTAGTTTGCCATGATAGGTCACCTGCACTCTTTCATTATTTTCCAATGCGTTAAGTACCTCCTTCATTCGATAACGAAGATCGACAATCGATGCTTTCATGGCTTTCTCCTAAAATGTATAGTATTAATATACATATTTTCATATTTCTTGTCAACAATTATCGAGATTCAGGGTATCCACCAAAATTTTGTTCGGGATCAACTTTTAAAAACCTTGTTTTTTTCCGTTCAAATGACATACACCGGTTCGTTGAACCTGTTACAAAAAAATGTTGAAAATTTAATAAAATTTGATTAAATCATATACATAAAATACCGTCAAAACAACCTCCACATTAAAATAAATCTGATGGGATTATGATAGGGAAGGCAATTTCTCATTACTAAATCCTCGAAAAAATCGGCCAGGGTGGAATGGGCATCGTGTACAAAGCCGAGGATACCAAGCTCGAGCGTACTGTTGCACTTAAATTCTGTTCCCAGCAATTTACAGTTGATCAGACCGAAAAAGATCGATTCCTGCTCGAAGCGCGGGCGGCTTCGGCGATTAACCATCCTAACGTCTGCGTCATTCACGACATTCAAGAGCACGAGGGGCAACAGTTTATTGTCATGGAATATCTCGAAGGCAAAACATTGCGGAAGCGCCTGACTCACAGCGAGGCAGAAGACCTGGTGCCCTGCTGGTCTTTTGACGGCAACTGGATTTATTTTGCATCCAACAGAAGCGGACAGCGGGATATCTGGCGAATCCAGTCAACGGGTGGCCAACCTGAACAGATAACATTTACCGGCTGTTACGGTCCCCAGGCATCCTCTGATGGTCAATGGATTTATTATGTAAAAGACGGTAAAAATGGACTGTTTCGAATATCCATGGCCGGAACGGAACAAGAGATTATCCCGGATTATCAAAATTCCTTTGTACCCGGATCGAAATATCGGTATCAAAAAGTTTCACTCATAAAAACTTATTTTACATACAAACACTTGCCCGTTTCATTAAAGTATTCCGTCCGAATTCGGTAAAAATACACCCCCGAGGGATATAATCCCGCGTTCCAAAAAAAATGATATTCCCCGGGCCCCAACCGGCCCAAATCCACTTCTTCCACCACCTGCCCGGTGACCGAATAAATCATAATTTTAACCCGGGTTTCCCGCACAATGCCGTATGGGATGGTCGTTGAGGCGTTAAAAGGATTGGGATAAGCCGGGGATAGTTTGAATTCCGGCTTGGAATCCGCCTGTATCTGGACAGCCGTTACAGCGGTTGCGGTTGTAAACGAAAAAACCGGCGACCAGGGCCCGAAACCGCCCATACCTTTTGCCCTGACCCGCCAAAAATGGAGTCTTTCCGGTTCAATATCCTGAATAAACATCTCATTGCCCATATAAATCGAATCGCTGATTACAACGGGATTAAAATACTCCACGGGTGAAACCTCAACAAAATACCACACTTCCCCCTCAACCGGTGCCCACACAAGCGAAACGGGCAAATTCACCCGTTCTGCACCGTTATCGGGTGAAACAGGTTCCGGCGGTGGAGGCGGATAAAAATCCGATGTTTGAAAACAAAAAACCTCTGACCATTCACTGGGTCCCTCGGCATTAAATGCCATCACCCGCCAATAATAAACGGTCGAAAGCTCCAATTCTCCGGGATCATATTGGTTATCCACCAGTTCCGGCACTTCGATGACCACATTTTCAAATTCCCAATCCGTTGCCACCTGGAGATGATAGTAAAATGCCGAACCGGCGGATTCCCAGACGAACTGTGAGAAAACCGATTGATGCAGCGATTCGTTGGGCGGCAGTTGCGGTCTGGGTGCCATGGGAAAAGACCGGTATATAACCTCGCCGCTGCTCTGCGGATCGTCATGTTTATCCCAGATTCCAATGGCCGGATCGCCAAAACTCCACCAGTTATACAGGGCGAGTACATCCCCGAACGTCGATTCCAGTTTGACATCAAAAGTGGCCGAATTGATAAAACGGTTTCGTCCCCGGCTGCCCAGATGACCACCGCCCAGGTCAATACCGGGGGAATGGGCGTAAAAAATCCGCACACCGCCGATGGCGCAATCCTGGAACAGATTGTTCTCCACCAGGGCCTGGTTGCTGTTCACCGCCGCCCCGTAGAAAGAAATCGCCCATGGGATACCGGTAAAGGTATTGTTGGTGATTTTGGCACCAATTTTTTCACTGGCGGCGATTGTGATGCCGGTATGTCCGGGATCCGGTTTATCTCCGTCCGGTGCACGGTAAAAAGTACAGCTATCAACATTCACCAAAACGTCTTTGTAAATTCTGATACAATCACCCCAGGTTTTGTGGGATGCCCATATGGTGCTGTTCTTGATATCAAGACTGGAAGGTCCCAAAAAGGAGCCTGGATTGACATCGATGGTATGGTCGATCCAGCCGAATTCCTGATTGAAATGGTCAATTTCAGCCACGCAGGCCACCAGTGAAAAGCCGATATCACACTGGTACCGCACCTCGCGGGTCTGCATGGACACATGATCCGCGTATAAAAAGCCGCGTTTTACAGTGACCACAAAATTGATATACTGATTGAATTGTACATCATACAATATCAAGGTTGAAAAATCCGCCTGGATGGCATTCCGGGTCGAGCTGTCATAATTATTTTTTTTACTGTTGTAAATCCCTCCGTTGAGCTCCATCCCCCGGATTTCAACAGTCGCTTCCCTGATATTCACATGTAAATTATCGGTTGAGGACTTGAAAAGCACACAGGATCCGGACCCGCTGCCGCTGATGACCAGTGACCTTCGAATATCCAGCGTTTCGTCGTACCTGCCTGCCGATACGCTTACGGTATCGCCGGGTGATGCCGCATCGATGGCTTCTTGAATGGTTTTATAATCGGCCGGTACGTTGAGGGTTTTGGCCGACAAGTGCGGAACTGCTATGACTAAATACAGTAAAAACAAACAAAAAATTTTGGGTCTCATGGTGTTCCCCGTTATTCGGCGAGCTGCTTAAAATGCGATATGTATCAATATGCACCCCATAGCATACCCGCCGCATCAACCATTCTGGGCACCGGGTACCTGCCATCAATTAAAGGTAGTGCGTCATTAGGTACAAAATGTTAA
>JAFGEC010000463.1 GCA_016931775.1 Candidatus Zhuqueibacterota bacterium
ACTTATGTTGTTTCAAAATTCACAAATTGTAAAGACAAATGACTCTGACAATTCTCCATAATTCCATTTATTATATTATGTTTATGTGCCGTATCAAAATGTCTATCAAACGCCCGGCAAGAAAAAAAATTATAAATGATATCAAAGCACTCATTTAGGTTGACGGATATCCGCTGAGCGGAATCCGTCCCGCAATGCGGGATCCGTGGCTAAAAAAAACAGAATAGTAACCGTTCTAATTGATGACAATATCATTACAGCTAAATTAGATTGGCGCCAATGCGTCATGCGGGATGTAGCCGAATATAACTTTTTGGAATACTCTGAGCTCTCTATGGGTCTATTTTTTAACCACAGAGAAATTAAAGGTCACTTAATTTTCGATAAAAAGCTATTCTATTTAATTGGAATGCTATCTTTTCTAAAGGTATATTTACCAAGGAGCATCTCTCCCCCATGAGCGGCCTGAAACGCACGGCTAAAAACCTCCTGTACCTTCTGCTTGGCGGCATTATTGCCAGTGGATTTGAATTTATCATCGAAGTCCTGCTGGCCAGGCGTCTGACCGACACGGGATACGGCTACTGGTCCCTTTCCCAGTCCATCGTCATTTATATCCTCATTTTTTGCGATTTTGGACTGGCCATCTATGGTGCGCGTGAGATCGCACGTTTTCGCCAAAACGTTTGCGAGTACATCAGCAACGTTTTCGCTTTGCGGACATTGCTCTCCGTCGGCACGTTTGTGATTTTCACAGCCGTTGTGCTGATGTTAAATATTTCCATGGAACTAAAACTCCTGCTGATTCTGGGCTGTTCCTGGATATTTCCGCAGGCGGTCAGTCCGGAATTCGCTTTCCAGGGAATCGAACGAATGGAGGGTATTGCCATATGGCGAATATTGAACTTTTTTTTCTATCTGATCCTGGTTTATTTTCTCATTCACGACCGCAATAATACGGTCCAGGTCGCTGCCTGCAAAACTTTTGCCGCGGTGTTAGCCGTCATTGTGTTATGGCCCCTGCTCAGGCGCATGACGGGCTTTTCCCGGCCTTATATTTTCCGGACCAGCCGGTGGCCGGAATATCTGCGGGTGTCGGCTATATTACTGGCATCGGTGTTTGTGATCAAGGTTTATTACACTTTCGACACCCTCGCCCTGGGATTTTTGCAACCGGTGGAAACGGTGGGCTGGTACAATGTGGCATATAAAATTATCCTGCAATTTGTAGGACTCACTCTCATTCTGCAAACCGCCGCCGGACCGGTTTTCTCCCGGCTGCGGGATGACAAAATAAAACTGCAACAGGCGGTCTATTTTTTTTATTTTTTATCCACAGTCATCGCAGGGATTTGTTGCGGATTACTGTTTTTCCTGAGCGATAAAGCCATCCTGCTGATTTACGGTATTCAATATAACGCATCCATAAGCATTTTAAAACTGCTCAGTTTTTCATTGTATTTTATTTTTATTCAGGTGGGACTTTTAACCGCCCTGGCATTTTGCGGATTTGAAAGGGCGTATTTAAAAGCCCTGGGTATCGGATCGCTGGTGAACATTGTTCTCAATGTTGTATTGATATATTATATGAGCTACACCGGGGCGGCGGTGGCCACGATTGTCAGCAATGTTGTCATTTGTATCGCAGGATTTTTGTATTTTGGCAAACTTGTATATACCCCGCGATCCGAATTAAAGTTGACCTTTGGTATGGGGATGAATTTTACGGTAACGTTTTTGGGATGCCTTTTGTTACCGGTTGACGACCTTGTGAAAAGCTTGATTTTTACCGGACTGTTTGTTTTATTAACCTTATCGGTTTACAGATCGGATATTTTACGTATAACGAAAACTTTTATTACATCATAACGGAGGCGAATTGAACACCTCGCGGCGTATCGCCGGAAATTTGTTTTACCTTTTCGCCGGTGAATTTTTCTCGAGCGGACTGGCGTTTTTGTCCGCCGTATACCTGGCACGGATCCTGACCGATGAGGGATTCGGTTACTGGGCTTTCGTGCAATCTATCGTGCTCTATCTGGCGCTGGTAGTGGATCTGGGTCTGTCGACGTTCGGCGCCCGGGAGATCGCCCACAACCGGGAACGGGCACCGGTGTATATCGCCAATATTATCAGTATCCGCGGTATCATTGCGGTTGTGTTATACATCTTGTTCGCAGGAATTATCCTGGTATTGAATATTCCAAATGAGTTGAAAATGTTGTTTATCGGCGGTGCATTATGGTTGTTCCCCCATGCGCTCAATCCCGATTTCGCTTTTCAGGGGCTGGAAAAAATGTACGGCGTGTCTATTTCTCGAACAGGACTGCAGCTGTTTTTTTTCCTTATGGTGGTTATCCTTGTCCACGGCCGGGCCGATCTTGTCCAGGTACCCCTGTACCGATCCGTCGGTGGAGCCATAACGGTGATGATACTATGGATTGTGCTGAAAAAAGTCTATCCTGTGCCCTTATGGCGTCAACGGGATCCAGGGCAATGGAAAAGTTTTATCAGTGTTTCCGCGATCATGGCATTATCCGTCGGGGCAAACAGGATCTATTATACATTCGACACCATCATGCTCGGTCTGCTCACAAAATCCGAAACCGTAGCCTGGTACAATGCAGCTTACAAGGTTATTTTGCTGTTTATCGGTTTGGCAGCACTGATACAATTTGCCTTCGGTCCCACATTTTCCAGATTAAGAGCCGATACGGCTGTTTTTCAAAAGTATGTGCGCATTTTCGGCCTGATCTTGGGCCTGTCCGGAACTCTGGCAACCGGTGTGCTGATTATCCTCAACCGGATGATTATCGATCTGTTATTTGATAAAAGTTATGTTCATTCCGCAGACATTCTGGTTTACCTCGCCTTTTCACTGCTGGTTATTTATCTGGTCGTTATTTTTCTTTCCCCGTTGTTATACAGCGGGTACCATAAACAATATCTGTACGCCGTGTTGTTCGGGGCGGTGACGAATGTGATTCTCAATGCCTTCGCCATCCCTATATATGGATATCTGGGCGCAGCGGCTGTCACGGTATTCAGCAGTGTCGTGATGCTGGCACGCGGGATATTGTACTTTCACCGGTACTGTTTTCCGGTTTGGGGATTGTTGAAAAATATTTTTGCGATTTTGTTCATCGCCTGCAGCGGATTTCTGGTGTCCGGCACTGTGTTATCACAGGACATCGCAAGGGCGGTTTGTTTTGTATGCTGGATTTTATTGATCGCAGGTGTTATCTACCGGAGAGATTTTTTGCGTGTCGGGGGGATTTTGAAAACGAGGAATGGGGGAGAATAATAATCCGGCAAAAAATTTTCAACCGTCCCTCTGGGACGGAATTTTGGACTTTTTCTACCCGGCGATAAATCACCAGGCTATTTTCGAGTGCCCCTGACGGGGCGGGGTGACATACAATATAATTATTACAATTTTCAGCCTGTTACTTTTATCTATTTTATTCCCTCAATTTTTGACAAGTATCACGACAACATCAACGACTACCTAGGCAACACGCATGTAGGTGTATTGGAAACAAGGATATTAATAAGACAAAGATTATAAGCTCTTCGGCGTGGATTTAGGCCGTAACTTTAACCTGCCATCGCACCTTTACCGGCAAGACACATGTTGTACACCAATCACTCGAAACACCCCGGAGGGGTGACTGAAAATAGCCCGCCAATTTATTGGCGGGTCCAAATCAACCACGTCGTTCCGATGGGGGCGGTCGAAAAAACGTAATTTTTTCAACCATCTATTGATTGAATCAAAAGCAAATCCTCGCGCAGGGACGCGGAGTCGCTGTTTCTCTTGAGACGAAAGGTAAAGATGTAATATCAGACCTGCAGAGTTTTCATTGAGATTTGATGACTCTGATTTTTCTATTACCTGTGTCGAATTTGATTTATACCAACCTTATTAAATTCATGAATCCTGATAAATATTCATGTTGATTATTGGGTATTGTTTGGCTATATTTGACTATATAACTGTTCGTAATCTAGAGAAGTTATGGAAAAACAATACGTTGAGAAACGTGATAAAGGTTGTTTCATCACAGGTACTCGCATCTCGCTTGATTCAGTGGTACTTGCCTTTTTAGACGGTTTGTCTCCTGAAACCATTGCTTCAGAAGGTTTCCCTGTTCTGACATTAAAACAAATATATGGTGCCATTACATTTTATCAAAATCATCAGGATAAAATTGATGATTATCTTAAACAGGCTGAAGCAGAGTTTACGGTTTTAAGACAGAAAACAAATGAACCATCCTTTACTCAAAAAATTACCAACATGGATTAAAATATGACAATGAGAGCTATCGAAACGACCGCTACGGTCAAAGAAAACAATCAACTTTTACTTGACAATCCTGTTCCTCATCATCGAAAAGGGAAGGTAAGGCTTATCATTCTATTACCTGATGAAGATGAAATTATTGAAACCGAATGGCTGGCAGCGGCTTCTTCAAATCCGGTTTTCGATTTTTTAAATGATCCTCAGGAGGATATCTATACAAATGCAGACGGAAAACCGTTTAACAATCAAGGGTAAAATCGTCCTGGTTGCATTTCCTTTCGATGACCTTACCGCGGCGAAATTACGTCCGGCTGTCTGTTTAACGAATGTCATCAGTTCCCATAATCACGTGATATTGGCTTTTATCACAAGCCATATTCCAGAGGAAAAACTTGAATCTGATATAGTCATCAACTATTCGGATCAAGATTTTAGCGTAACCGGTCTACGGGTTTCATCAACAATTCGCTTGCACAGATTAATGACAATATCAACTTCTCTCATTCAGAGGGAATTGGGTATGTTGTCTATCCCATTACAGAACATGGTAGACGAAAAATTGAAAAATTTATTCGGGTTATAATACACTATTTTAGATTTAATTTATTATTTAAACTGGTATTCTAGCTCGAGGGAGAATGACCGTGTTTTTCTGCCCGCTTAAAATGGAGCGTGGATACCCGGTTCCCATTCCCCTGGAACGGGATTTTTATGTTTTCTTTCATGTAATAAATCACAAGGCTATTATCAGATTCCCATCACGGGGCGGGTGAAAAAACGTATATTTTTTCTACTATCTGTTGATTGAATCAAAAGAAAATCATCGCGCAGGGATGCCGAGCCGCTGTTTCTCTTCAGACCAAAGGTAAAGTACGGATGTGATCCCCAACCTGCAGGATTTTTATTGAGATTTGATGACTCTGATTTTTTCGATTATCTGTATCAAATTTTTTTTATGTTACCTTATTAAATTCATGAGTCCTGATAAATATTCATGTTGATTATTGGGTATTGTTTGGCTATATTTTTTAATCATAATACACTTTTTTAAGAAATTACATCAAATGTTCGGAATTAGGCGAAAATGGCATGAGCACTTTGGCCGTGAAGGTTGAGCCACTTGCAAGGGATATATATTTTACAAAGAACTCACTAACAGTCGTATTGTGTGACGGCCGGGAGATATCGGCTCCCCTTGAGTGGTTCCCTAAATTAAAAGATGCAAATAATAAACAAAGAAAGAATTGGCGGCTTATCGGTGATGGAATAGGAATTCATTGGGAAGACATTGATGAGGACATTGAAACTGAAAGTCTTTTATCTATTGATTAACATTTATCCGGTACCAACTTTTAATACATGAGCAATATCGATATTCATCTTAAGGAAAACCAGCTGCAACAAGACCAATACTACAACTGGGCCCGCCGGGATTTGCTTGGGCTGTTGCCGCAAGCAATGAAGCCCGAAAATGTACTCGACGTGGGATGCGGCAACGGCGCCACAGGCGAATTGCTGAAACAGGAATACGGCGCACGGTGTGTCACCGGCATCGAAATTCTCCCCACAGCCGCCGAACAGGCTCGCCGGCGTCTGGATACGGTTATCACAGCCAGTGCGGATCAACCGGATTTGACATTTCAAAACGGCCATTTCGATCTCATCATCTTTGGCGATATACTGGAACATCTTTACGACCCGTGGGATGTATTGAGCCGCTATGTCGACTATCTCCGTCCCGGTGGCCGGCTGCTCGCCAGCATTCCCAATGTGCAGCATTGGGCCACGGTAATGAGACTGCTCGGCGGCCGGTGGATTTACAGAGAAGGCGGAACTCTGGACCGCTCCCACATCCGGTTTTTCACCCGGCGGACCGTTCTTGATCTGATTCAACAGGCCGGGATGGAAATTGTAAAAATAAAATACGGAATGGGCCCGGAGTGTAAAATTTTCAACGCAGCCACACTGGGTTTAATGACCAACTTTTTGACGTTCCAGTTTTTAATTTTAGCGCAGAAACACGGGAAATAATGCTGATAAATCTGTTTGGAATATACTTTCATATTCTCGAAATCCCACTCCTTGGATTTTTATTGATCGCTGTTATTGTACAATTTGCACAAAAGGGTACAAAGTTAAAAATCCGGCAGACACCCCTTGTATTTTGGATCATTTTCTCACTTGTTTTGTTCATCTGTTCCATTCTTATCTCCGCCGTAAATGCCACGGATAGAGGGCTTGTTATAAAGGCAACAATCAAGTGGTTGGAGGTACTGGCTATTGTCGCTTTATTGTTTTTCTATATCGATAATGAAAAACGCTTCAGGATTATTTATTTTTTTCTTTTTTTATCTGTGTTTTTAGCCATCGTCCATGTCCTGTTAAGCATTTTGGGAGGAGAAAAATCCATACTCTCTTTTAGAATTTTTCCATCTTACGAGTCGGTATTTGCTTTTGCTCTTATCCTTCCCTTTTGTGATCATAGAAAAGGTTGGAGAGTTGGTTTTCTTGCGGCAGTGAGCCTTATTGCCGTGCTGTTATCCATGTCCAGGGGGGCATGGCTGGCAGCGGCTGCAATTTTTATTTACGGCTATTTTTTTCTGTCACGATCAATAAAACGGACGTTGTTATTTGGTTTTGCAGCAATCATCCTCACAGGATTGTTTTTTCCGGCTGTTCGGGAGCTGGTTGTTTTTCGAATTGAAACAATATCGTCCGATGTTGATGCATCAAATGTCGAACGGCTTGCATTATACAAAATTGCCTGGTATGCATTTACACGAAATCCGGTTTTGGGTGTGGGCGCATTGAACTTTCCCCACTTTTTCATCCGTGAAGGTTTGGTGGAGGGCATCAGCGCCGAAAAAATTGAACTCCTGGAACCTCACAACACCTTTCTGCAAATTGCTGCCGAAGAAGGAATTTTCGGATTGTTATTTTTCTGTATTTTGATCATTAGCAGCTGGTACCTGTTAAAAAAGTGCCGCACAGTTCAACATGATTTACTTTTCGGATTAACAGGTTTCTTTATTGTCATGTTGTTTAATTTTATGTTCGGTTACATTTCAGGACAATTCCGATTTTATTTAGGCATTTTGATTGGATTGATCCTCTCCTTATCAAGGGTATCACAACCGGGAAAAAGAGAAAATGAATCCCCCTGCTGAATGCGACATTGTTATTGTATGTTATTTTTCAAGCCAAGACCTGGAACGGTGTTTGCCGACGGTTTTAAACCGTTCATCCGGTGTTGTGGGCAAAGTAATTCTGGTCGATAATCAATCCCTGGACGGCACAAAAAATGTTATTGAACGGTACGCTGCTTCGGATAAACGGATTTTATTTATTGAAAATGAAAAAAACCTCGGCTTTTCGCGTGCCAACAATATCGGCCTGGCAGAATGTTCAGCGGAATTTGTGCTGTTTTTGAATCCCGATACCGAGCTGCCGGCGAATGTTTTAGAAACCTTGCTCAAAGAGATCAGGCAAACTTCGAAAAACGGTATCATCGGTCCGCAGCTGGTTTTCGATGACGGCAGACCGCAATCCGGTTACGGCACACGGCCGACGGTATTGACGATTATGCGGGATTTTCTGCTGAGTGGAAAAATCCGCGCCCGGTTGAAAAAATCGCCAGCTTTAAAACAACGGCATATTGTAGATTGGGTTTCCGGTGCCTGTCTGCTTGGCCGCCGGTATCTGTTCAATCAGCTGGGAGGATTTGACGAAAAAATATTCATGTACTCCGAGGATGTGGATCTGTGTCTGAGGGCCAAATCCGCCGGTTATCAGGTGATATACGATCCCCGAGTTACCGTGGTGCACTTTGGCGGTAAAAGCAGGGACTCGAATCCCGCCAAGGCGCTGTTAAGCAACATCCGCGCTCGATTGTATTTTATACAAAAATACGATCGCTGGCCGAACAGGTTTGTTCTGGGATTGTTTTTTTTCGTTTTTCTTTTGTTTCGATTATTGATCTTCGCTCTGTTAAGCTTTCAGGCCAGACAACGCCGTTACTTTGTCGCTCATCTCAAGGTGCTCGTCCATTATGTTTTTTGCATAAAGTCGATGTAATGAAGGCGAAACAGTATAAAATCCTCTACATCATCACCGGCCTGCGTATCGGCGGCGCCGAAAAACTACTCTATCAGGTGGCTAAACATCTCGATCCTGAAAACATCAGGGTGGAGATCATCTATTTCGATAGAAAAGCAGCCATGATGCCGTTGTTCGAACAACTGCGGGTTACGGTAACGCGATACAAGTATACCCTGTTGAGTGTTTTCCCTCTCATCCGGCACATGCGCCGGTGCCGGTTTGATGCGGTGCACACCCATCTTGTATTCGCGGATATTATCGGACGGCTGGCCGCGCTGTTTGTGCCGGTCAAAGTGTTCTCCAGCGTGCACGGTACCGAGTGGTATCATCTCAGGAGCACTCTTGGAGCCCGCACCGTTCGTTTAGCCGACAAGCTTTTGGCGCTGTGGAGCCGGGGCAAGTATATCGCGGTTTCCGCGGCGGTAAAAGATGTGCTGGTGAATAGAGTGGGGATCGAACCCGGCTCCGTTACCGTACTCTATAACGCCGTCCCGCTGGCAAAGGGGCAAACTGAAATCCGGCCAAAGTCTTTAAAATTTCGTATCCTGTTCGTCGGCCGGTTGATCAAAACCAAAAACGTCGCCTGTCTGATCCGGGCGCTGGCGCTTCTGAAAAACACAAACATCTGCCTCACCGTGGTGGGTGAAGGGCCATGTGCCTCCATGTTACACAGCCTGGCTGCGGAAAAAAAACTGGGCAAGTCCGTTGTTTTTAAAAGTGCATTGCTGGATGTGAAGGAATATTACCAAAATCACGACGTTCTGGTGTTACCGTCGCTTTTTGAGGGTCTGGGGATCGTCATTCTTGAAGCGTTCAGTTATGGATTGCCGGTGATCGGCTCGGCTGTGGGCGGCATAACCGAATTGCTCGAAAACAACCGCGGCCTGCTGTTTGAAAGCAATAACCACAGGGATCTGGCGCAAAAAATACAGACTTTATACAAAAATGATAGAAAACGCCGTGAACTGGGCCAAAACGGACTGGAATACGTCAAAAAAAATCACGATATTAAAGATTATGTGCATAAACTGTGTCAATTGTACGGATTTTGATGCCAGGAAAAACAAAAATATGCCACATTCAACTTTTGCCGCTGATGTCCGGCGTTCAGCGCAGCATGCTGGATATTTTATGCCGGCTGGATAAAAACCGTTACGACATCTATGTCATTTGCCGGTCCGACGGCGATCTTGTGCGCGAGCTGGAGCGGCTCGGCATGAATTATATCCTTTTGCCCTCACTTGTCCGTCAAATCAATCCGGTCAAAGACATAACCGCCCTGGTCAAACTGGTCAAAATTTTCACCGAATACAAATTCGACATCGTCCACACCCATTCCTCCAAAACCGGATTTCTCGGACGCATGGCCGCCCGGTTGAGCGGTGTCCCGCAGGTGTTTCACACCGTGCACGGCATGCCTTTTCATGAATTTTCTCATCCGCTGGTAGTACGTATTTATTCATTTTTGGAGCGTTTTGGGGCCCGGTTCGCCACCGGAATTATTTTTGTCAATCACGAGGAGCGTTTGAACGCCATAAAAAAACGGCTGGTGAGGGAAGGCCAGGCGGTGACCGTGTACAACGGTGTCGATCCGGCACATTACAAAAAAAAGGAGACCGTGCGGTTAAGAAAAAAAATACGTGCTCAATTAAAATTACCCCCATATACCTTTGTGGTGGGTTATGTCGGGCGGTTGTGGAAACAAAAAGGGCCGGAAACGCTCAGACGTATCGTTTCATTATGCCGTGAAAAGGATATCCGGTTTCTTATCGTGGGCGACGGCCCTCATGCGAAATACTTTAAAGATCTGCCCAATGTAACGATGACCGGCTGGGTGGATCATCCCGAACAATATTATCCGGCATTTGATGTGGTGGTACTGCCGTCGCTGTGGGAAGGCCTGTCCATGACCCTGATCGAAGCCATGGGATTCGGCAAGCCGCTCATTGCCAGCGATATCAAGGGAAACCGCGAATGCGTATGGCATGGTGAAAACGGTTTTTTATGTCCACCGCAGGATGCGGGTGCGTATCAAAAAGCTATTTTGAAACTGAAAAGCGACGGGACATTATACCGAAAAATGAGCCGGTACTGTTTTGAAAAAATCCGTATGTATTTTGATATAAATAAAAACGTCCGGCAGATTATCAATTTGTATGAAACGGAAAAGCAGTTATGAAAATTGTGAAGCCCATTCTAATTATTGGAACCGGACGTTGCGGTTCCAGCATTTTCCACAAACTCCTGAGCCGGCACCCGAACATCGCCTGGTTGAGCGGATTGAACAACAGGCTTCCGGGTGTCCCCGGCCTGCACAAGGGCTTGTTGCTGGCTGACTCGGTTTTTCCTTTCAACCGTTTTATCAAACGTATTCTCCCGCCGTCAGAGACCACATTGTACTGGGAATACCTGGCGCCCGGCTTTTCAACGGCCTGCCGGAATTTAACGGCCGACGACCTGCACCGGGATGTAAAAACGAGGACAATCAGAAAGCTGGAACGTTTTGTTACTCCACAGAGAAACCGGCAGATGCACAAATTTACCGGCTGGCCGCGCATCGGATACCTGCTGGACCTCTTCCCCGACGCCTGTTTTATACATATTTTTCGCGACGGCCGTGCCGTTGCTTTGTCCTATCTGCAGCAACCATGGTGGACGGGCTGGCGGGGGCCGGATAACTGGCTATGGGGCACGCTGCCGGGAAAATACAATCAGGAATGGCAAGAAAGCGGCCGTTCTTTTACGGTCCTGGCCGCAATTAACTGGAAATTGTTGATGGACGCCATCGATCGCGACACGGCCAACCTGCCGCCGGGCAGGCTTCTGCAGATAAAATATGAATCCCTGACCGCCGATCCGCAGGGTATTTTCAACAGTGTGCTAAATTTTTGCGGCCTGCCCAAATCCGCATATTTTGACCGCTTTATTAAAAAACAAAATCTCACCTGCCGCAACGACGGTTGGAAAACCGCGCTGTCGAAAAAGCAGCAGGCTGTTTTAAACGGGAGCTTGAGGGAACATTTGGCGCGGTATGGGTACGGGGAGTAGAGGGTATTGATAGAAGTTAATAAACAGACTAGGATTAAAGTTAGTTATAGCAAATAAAGTTTTACATTATTTTCAACCATTTTCATTATATTAATATTTACGATCCCAATTAATTTGATAAATCTTTTCTTATCAAAAGAACTGATTTGTTTTACTTTGAGCAATGAATCCTTCATTAATCTATTTTGAAAATCCTTCTTAATTAATACATCTAATTCGGAAGGTCGATCAATTTGGGATGAAATAGGGATAACCGTTAATAACGTACTTTACAATATATTCATTGTTTTGAAGTATGAGAGCAGGACGTATTTTTTTATATTCATGGCCAAAACTTGGATCAAAATTTACCAACCAGATCTGATTGCGTTGACATTTTTTCATAGTTCACCAAGATTTAAGTAATAATCAAGTTCATCCTGGCTCAAAAAATCACTTGAATTATCCTCTAAAGAAGATAGTTCTATATCACAATCAGACGCTTCACAGCTGAGATCATCAAAAGTTGCAATTACTTTGAACTTTATATTTTTCTTCTGTGATAATTCTTTTGGACAATACAAATGACCATCTGGCAATAATTTACTTTCAAATGCTATAGTATTCATGATATAATCCTTCAAAATATCCCTTTTCTTATTTATTATACCCCACCTTATTTCCCCCGCAAAAACCGCCAATCCTTTTTCAATTCATCAAGAATACCGTCCAAACGTTTTTTGCCTTGGGGATTTTGCTGCAAATGTCTGTAATATTCCCGGCCGAATACAAAAAGCACCGAGAGGATCAGACTCAACAGACCGAAAATAACGGCCAGCAAGCCTTTTCGCGGCCAGTTGGGCCGTTCGGGGGGTACGGCGGGATCCAGCACCTGAACGGTGGGCGTATCTCGTGCTTCATCGATCTTTGCCTGATAGTACTGCTGATTGAGTAAACTCCAGACGGTTTCCTGCACTTTGACGTCCCGTAACAACTCCGCGAGTTGTACACCCACCTCCGGGACATCCGCCAGCGGCACGTAAAACTCGCCCTTGTCGCCACCCAGCGGCAGGGTACCGTACTGCAGGTTGGCATATTCTTTTTCCAGTTCATCAATTTCTCTTTGTAACCGGATAAAGCGCGGATTTTCCTGCTTGAGAGTCATACGCAGGGTCTGCAATTGCGCGCGTTTGGCGATAATTTCTCCCTTGAGCTCACCCGCCTGTTCGATGGACGCCCTGGTCTGCTCCTCCAGTGCAATGGTTTTATGCTCGCGCTGAAACTCGGCCAGTTTTTTTGTCGCCTCCTGGAGTTCTGTACGGGTTTCGTAAAGCTGGGATTCAATGTACAGCCGGGAATTTTTAGCCCGCGAAACACTCTTTTCCTGATTGACATGGTCCAGCGCCGCAACAAAAGTATTGGCCACAGCCGCGGCCAGTTTGGGATCGTCACACTCTGCGAGAACGGTGATTAAACCTTGTTTGGAGAGGGTAAAACTGGTAAGACGTGCCAGCTTTTTTAATCCCTTTTCCACGGAAGAAACACCAAGTATCTTATCAAGTGACAGTGAATCGCCTTTATAAACATAAAAGCTTCCCAGTACGCGTGTTGCAACCGTACGGCTTTTTAAAATTTCATACAAAACATCGGATGAGGATCCACCCGTCGGCAGCGACAAACCCGGAACCGCCACTTCCGAGAGCATACTGCTCATGGACATACCCTCCTGCTCGACCGGCGGCATGAGCGTTGTGACGGCAGTGTACTTTTTCGGCAATAAAAATGCCACGAGAATAATTCCCACGACAGCAAATATAAAATTACGCAAGATCAACCGGCGGTTCACGACCAGAATTTTGAAATAATCGTAAAGATCGATTTCTCTGGTATTGTTTTCGCTGTGATTCATTTATTTCACCGTATTTTGAATGACGAGATAGACGGTTGCCAACTGTCCGGCCACCAGCATAATATCGCGGAAAATCTGCCAGTAATCGCGGTCCGGCTTACGCGGCACCCATATCCGGTCGCCCGGTTGTAACTGATCGACATCCTGATCATCCATAATTTCACCGGACGCCTTAATTACCTTGGTGCGGCGAGGATGGGCATCCCAGCTATATCCGCCGGCTTTATCAATATAATATCGAATACCAGCCCCGGGGGCGTAAAGAATTCCGCCGGGTTTGGAAATCCGTCCTGTGACCAGAACAACCCGAACAGCCCTGGGAACCTGAATAACATCGCCCTCTTTCAGGATAACATCCTGTGACGGATCGCCCTCCTTAAAAAGGCGTTCGAAATCCAAAACAATTTCCCTGACTTCGGCATTATTCTGTCTCATGACAAAATATTCATATTCCAGATCGCTCATCTGTTCGCGCGTCATGGCCTTGAGCCGTTCAAATTCCTTGTCCTCCACTTCCGGCTGGTGCCGGCGGATGAGTTTGGCCTCCCGTAGATGTGCTTCATCGGTGAATCCTCCGGCCTGATGGATAATTTCGCTGAGCGTGGTGGAATCTTTGATGATCGTATAAACACCGGGGAAATTTATCTCTCCGGACAATGTGACCAGCGGGCCGACCAGCCATTCGGGGATACGGCGGATGAAAACGTGATCATCGGCTTCCAGCAAAATATTATGATTGGGATCACCCGAGAGGGCTTTTTCCAGATTGATGGTAGAAGTAATAGCCGGTTGTTTAGGATCAACTTTGGAGACCTGCGCCTCCGGCAGATAAGCACGGCGTGTTAAACTACCTGCACGCAAGATCAAATCCCCAACATGCATATTCTCCTCCAGCGCGTATTCACCCGGCTTTTTAACTTCACCGTGAATGGTAACGATCCGCTCTGGCAGTTGATCCAGAATGGAATACACATGCACCCGGTCATTATTCTTTAATACAGGATTATAAAAGTCCTGCGGCGTTTGTGACAGCGAATCAAAATCGTAAAAATGCAAAACACGGCGGCCATCTGCAGTCAGGCGGCTGAGCTCAATTTTAGGTTTGTATGCAATATCTTTCATGTCTCCGGCCAGGATCAGAATATCGGATAATCGTTCTTCTTTCCACGGACACAGCTCGAATGCCGCGGGACGAAACACCTCCCCGGTCACGGAAATCTGTTCCTGCCGAACCGGGACATATATTCTGTCATCATTTTGCAGAAAAATCTCCGTTCTCTTATCGGGACAGAGTAAAAAATCGTATAGATCCACTCTTACAAACGGTTCTCCTTCCCGGTAAACCTGAATGTCGCGAAACGAGCCGATTTCCGTAGTGGATTTGGCACACAACACCGCGTCCAATACCGTATTCAATGCGCTCAAACTGAAATTGCCCGGAGTATGTACCTCACCGACCACGTTGACACGAACGATTTTGGGAGTAATCAGCATGACGTTGACATTGTAATTGCTGAAATACCCGGATAACCAGCCATCCAGTTGTTTTTGAAACTGAGGCAGCGTCATACCCTGTGCAAAAAACACACCTGCCTGGGGTAAATATACCTTACCGTCGGAACTGATGACCAGTTCAAAATGTTCACCGGTCTTTCCCCCAAGGTACACACCAAGCCGGTCACCGGGTCCCAGCAGATAATTCTCCGGCAGAGAACCGCCCGCAACATTCGAATTAAAAACACTTGATTGGTTGAACAACTGGGAGCCAAAGAACGGCAATTCCAATTCAGAGGATTTCTCTTCGGTTATAAATTCATCGTGTATTTCTCGATCACTTGTTGCCGCCGGATCGATAAGATTCGACTTGGTTTCTTGAGCAAAATTTTGAATGCCCTGCAGCATAATAAAAAGCAGGAGAGACAGCTTTTTATCTCTTCTCATGGTTGCCTGTCGTTAGTAAGTAATTAAAAAATATACACAATCGGAAGGTTTTAGTCAATATAAAAAAACAGCAGGGCTGCCCCCAAAAATTTTTATTTATTCTGGTCGGCTCCGGCAAGGTTTTAACAATAAATTTACTAACTCGATTTCCCCCCAGATCACCAACGGATATCTATTTTAATTCAAATTCCGTCGTACGTGTTACTTTATCCCCAGTTGCCGGTACTGTCACGATGATCTCGAATTCGTACTGCCCGGCATCGTAACGGCTCATGTCCAGCGCCAGATATTCAATCGATGTATCGGTCGTAGAAGTGCGTTCGACGATATTTGATGTGCGTGGTTTTGAATTTCTAAATATCCCGGCTAACTTGCTGAACACATTATCATGAAGGCGTTTTAAAAGTTTGAACTGATATTCGATCTTGTATTCGACACGGTCCTGTTCGCCTGAAAAAAGATTGTAGATTTCAAAATAAACGTAAATCCGTTCTTTTTTATTGAAAGACCGTGAGGGATTGGGAACGATATAAAGACCATTTTTTACAAATCGATCTTGACCATTTTCCGGCCGGATATTTCGCGCGAGTTGAATACCACTGAGCATCAGAGTTTTCATGTTATAATTGGCGACACCGTATTTAAATTTGTATCCACCCACCTTATTCTGAGAAGCTAGTTCGGCGTACAGTGAAAAATTATATCGTTCCGGCATATTTTCGAACAGGAAAACATCGGACCATATACCGAGAGAATCGGATGACTGTTTAACCTCCCGAGAGATCACCTTTTTATGCACGACGGCTAATTCATTCATGTCCATATCATACACTGCAAAACCCAGTGAAATATTCTCGTCCGGATCATAATTTTTATTGTTTTCCCAAAGCGCATTGTATCGCAAACCGTAATAGACTTCATAGCGGGTATAAAATTCCGTGCCGCGAAATGTCACCACATGAAAAGGGAAAAATATAGGTTTTATCTCTTTATCCCAGCTGTGCCGGTCTGTATTGAGGCCGATCATGACATTATCCCGGCTCTGACGAGCCATTTCCAGTTGCAGACTCAAAATTTCCAGTGCATCGCCGGTGTAAAGTTTTTGAAACAAAGGATCCCAGTCCAACCGGCTTTCGATCATTTCCTGCGGCAGTACGGCGGTAAGCCGCCAGTTGTTCCCAGTGGCAGCCTCATCAATAATGAAATGAAACATGAGTTTTCTATCCACCGAGCCGCTGCGGTAATAAAGCCAGGATTCATTTTGCACCAGATTTTCGCTGATATCGAAGGCGCGGTCATCCGGTTCGCCGTGTCGGATATAAACCAAACCCTTGTCATTAAATTTATCGTTCAGCTCGAAGACGTTGGGATAATTCAGATAATGCAGTTTATCAGGATTATTCACCCAGGTTCGAAAGCCGTCCCAGCGGAAAAACTTTTCAGCATAAACCAACCGTTGAAAATGTTTAATGAGCCGGAGGTTTAAATCCGCTGCAGGCATTGGATTTCTTTTTATCCACAATTTTTTAAAAAAATCTCGCCATTGGTCCGGAGACGTCATTTGTTGATACTCGTACAGTTCTTCATCTGACAGGACATATTTTATATTTTCAAATATCAGTGCAGCGTCAACAAAAGATTTTACCGAATCCACAGCCTGGAAATAAAGATCCTGGCACTTTTGTGGTAAATCCTGTTGGGCTTTGAGACGTGCAGCATAGAGTCGTAGTGGAATCGCAGACATGTTTTGTGGATTATTTAATAGAATTTGAAAAATAGAGTCGGCTTTTTTAAAATTCTCATTCCGGCGATAAATTTCACCAATAAACAGCTTTGCCCTCGGTCCCGGCCGTTGGGATAACCATGGTTTCACCTCATCATCGTTTTGATAAAACAACAAAGCGTCATAAAATTCATACATCCCCACCGCACCGTCGGTGAAATCGGGTTTATAGAACACCTGACGTTCGGCGAGTTCAACGGCCTGATAAAACCTTTTACGGTAACGTTGCAGCGAAGCATACTGGTAAAGTACATCTGCATATGTCGAGTCTTTTTGAATAACGGCTGAAAAATAACGGTCGGAACGAGCCCAGTCCCGCCGTCGAAGGACAAAGGCCTTGTATTTCCCGGTTTCCCGATAAATCTTACCCAGATAGTAAAGGGATAGTACATCATCGGGTTCAATATCCAGAACCTTTAACAGCCAGTCTTTGGCGTTGTCCCACAATTGCCGCTCCACCTGAATACGGCCGAG
>JAFGEC010000464.1 GCA_016931775.1 Candidatus Zhuqueibacterota bacterium
CATCCCATCATCCATCATCACTTCCTGCCCAACCTCATCCTTCGGCCCAACGACACTTTTACTTCCACAGCCCATAATAACCATTCCCAGTACAATAGCTCCTGTAATAACTGCGCACTTTACCAATGACATTTCTTTGCGTAACATGGCTCTCTCCTTTTCTTATGGTTTTTTAATTCAATCTTTTCGTTCAATCTCACCACAAATGCGCCAACGCAGGGAGGCGGAGGTCCCGGCTCTGACGGATTTGTAAATTTTCATCTCCCGTATTTTTTTCATCCCGCATGGCTCGATTACGATCCCACCCTTTCGGTATGATCGTAAACAGGATTAAAAAATACGAAAAGAGATCAAGCCGACGTTCCAATCTACCGACGATACCTTTTCTCGTTCCTTCTCTCCAGGCTTGAAAACAGACATCCTATACTGCATATCTTGCAGATCAGGCAAGAAATGCGGACCCCTTATTTCCCAAATAAATGCCACTGTAAAAGCTCCCTATAAATATTATATTTAACTCCTCCTTTCAATGAATTTTCTTTATTTTCATATATTCCCTATTAAATTTCACCTTTTCAACTTTGCGCCTTTAAATAACCCTTTACCATCATCGTTCTGGGATTGCAATTGCTCCAGAGCAAAAATATAATCCTGAATCACATGATAAAAAACTTCAAAACATACATAGCAGTCATTTAAATGGTTTGCGATGTGGTTGCCGTATTTTTCTAAAAGCACATCGTAGCGCATAAGCAAGATGTATGCATAAAAAAAATCTTTATTGTTCTCCAAGTACGAAGAACCGGGTTCACATCTGTTTTTCGGGATCTCTGAAAAAATTTTTACTAATCGATTTTCACTCTCCAGGCTTGAGAATCGGCTACGATAGTCCTCAAGCTTTGCCCTGTCTGTTTCAGAAAAATTATCGGAGATATCATCAATCGCGTTTTCATAATCTATATTCAGAAAAGCCAATGCCGTACCAAAATTTAAATCCACAACCATCTCCGAAAAATAGAAATTTAACCGTCTATCTTATAGTGTCACTTTATCACCTTTTTCTCTCAAAAAATTTTTTATTTACTATTGAATTGTCAAAACAAAAAAAAATCGATTGCTTCATTGAGCCATCTGCTTATCTAGAATACAAGAAAGCAAAACTTTTCGAAAGCTGCAAAATCGATCTCAATTGAATATTTAAAATGAATTTTAAACGTTGGCTATGGATGGAATCTTCGGGATAATGACCGTATTGAACGAGGGGAAAAGATGGCGCCAAATGATCCTTCGCCACTTCAGGTAAAAGATGCCGCCGTATGATCGAAAGTAAAAATAACCCAAGAATAGAACAACACCCCCACAAATGTACATGTGTTGTTTTGTCCATTGAATGGTTTAATAATTAATTACGACGTGCCTGAAAAAATGTATTATAACAATAATTTATAAAAGTCCCGGAAAAAAGAACTTTTATCCCGGGCCTTCCTTCCTATTAATATGGAAATTGACCGGAATAAAAATTTTGCTTTCTAAAAAAAGTGCTGTCAATTTGAAAAATAATTCACTAGTTATAGCCTGTCTCAGAGAATAAAGATTTTGTAAATTCGGTCACATCTATTTTCGATGCCAGCACCTGTTCACGCTGTTTTCTTGCTTTCTCTGTAAGCTGTGGATCCTTCAACAATTCGAGACTTTTCTCCAAAGCCTGATTTTCATTACGAAAAATATACATCAAACCATATTTTTGAAATTCGGCAAAAGTTCCGATATCATCCGCTGACGACGCTATATTTATTGCGGGAGTTCCTAACAGGGCAGCCTCCGACGCCATTGTACCACCGTCACCAAAATAGAGTGTTGCATAATACAATAAATGGTGCATCCATTCAGGAGAGATCTGGGCTTTGTATTTTTCCAAATCCGGCGGTAATTCCTCCTCGGAAGTGATAAAGACCCTCGCATATCGGGAGATTTTTTCCACCGCCTTACGCTTCATTTTTATACTTAAACCACGATGACCGATATCATGAAGTGCGTGCAATGCAACAAAACGCATAACGACGAATTTTTCCCCTTCCTTTAAACCCACTTTTTCTAAAACAGTTTTATCCGGCTTGAAATAAAACGGATGCAGGTAGGCCAATTCATGAAATCCATTATATCGAATTTGCTTCGCACCTTCTTCCACAAGATAACACGAGGGTGTGTACAATCGTGTACAAAATCTTTTTACAATATTAACTGCCGTTCGAGCACCTTCAGTGTCGTTAAAAACCAGGCTTTTTTTGCCATTTAAAAATCCTGCGATCGCCACGTAGGGATTGTTTATTCCGGTCAGTATATCAATATTCTCTTTACGTATTATCTTGCTCAGAAATAAAACCGCCTTGATAAGATAGAGGCACTTTCCAACAACGGTGTTTGAACCCTTTCCACGGGAAAAATATTTCAAATTGTACAGATCAAGCAAGGTTGTGGCAATATCTTTTTCACGTGCTGTAATTACAATTTCGGTAGAACCGTTCATCCGCTGTATAAAGTTCCTGTAAAAATGTACATGTGCTGGATGTCCGATATCAATGAGTATCTTCATCGATGAACGCCTTGTTATGGGTATGCTATATTATGATATAAAATAAAAATATAAAACATTAATATGTAAAATTCAATAACTTTCGTCACAGAAAACAAAAGAAATAAACACCACAAATAAATCGGAAAACGACATGATATTAATCCGCCGGACTAAAAATATCTTCCAACTGCTGCCGTTTGGGGAAATTGATCAATACAGCGTTTAATCTTCCATGATAAACAAACAAACTCCCTGCAGCTACAGCGGATGCCCCGCCCTGAAAAACGGCTTTTGGGAAATCGTTCAACGATCCCGCTCCGCCGCATGCAATCACAGGGACGGACACGGCATTGCTTACGTATTTTATTAAATCTAAATCGTATCCAGCCATCGTTCCGTCGCGGTCGACGCTATTCAGGAAAATCTCCCCTGCTCCCATTTTTTCCATTTGGATGGCAAATTCCCGTGGATCCAATGTGGTTTTTTTACTGCCACTATGCGTGTAAATCCTATAATCCTTTGGAAATACTTTTTTTACATCAATGGACACGACAATGGTCGAGCTGCCAAATACATCCGCTGCTTTTTGTATAAATTGCGGTTCGATGACGGCTTGCGTATTGATGGCGACTTTTTCTGCACCGGAATTTATTATTTTTCGGATATCGTCAATCGTACGGATTCCGCCTCCAACCGTGAAAGGCATGTACGCTTCATCACCTATCTTTTCCACAAGTTCCGCAGAAATGGTTCGATTTTCGCGCGAAGCGGTAATATCCAAAAAAACCAGTTCATCGGCAAGTTTCTCATTGAAAATTTTAACTGCATTTATAGGATCACCGATATATCGGAATTTTCTGAACCGGATGGTTTTAACCAAACCGTTTTTTTTCAGCAACAAAGTTGGAATAACCCGCGGCCGAAACATCTTATAACTCGACAAAATTTTTTAGAATCTGCAAACCGTATGCATGGCTTTTTTCCGGATGAAATTGTGTCCCGAATATATTTTCTTTTTCAAACGACGACACAAACGTATTACCATACTCTGTCGTAGCGACAATATCCTCCCGACTTCGGCATGTAACATAATAGGCATGAACAAAATAAAAAATCGCTGCCGGATCCAAATCTTTAAAAAGCCGTCCGGCCCGGTATATCTGTAGAGTATTCCAACCCATATGAGGAATCTTGAATCGACTTGAAGATTCGTCAAATACAAATCGTTTTGTTTCAGCTGCCACCCAACCAAGCCCCGCCACATTACCCTCCTCACTGTGTTCGGTTAACAATTGCATACCCAAACATATACCCAGGATTGGAACTTTATCGTGATGTACCTTATGATTTAAAGCCCCGATCATGTCCGTTTCCCGCAATTGTTGCATACCGCAAAAAAAATTCCCAACACCGGGCAAAATAATTTTATCGGCCTTTTCGACTTCACCCGGCTTTTGACAAATTTTGACATCTTGACCGAGTCGAACCAGGCATTTATATACCGAACGAAGATTTCCCATTCTATAATCAATGACTGCGATCATGTGATCCTAATGGGTTGTTTTGACTTGTGAAGACACATTGGCATGACACGATGGTTCCATTTCCATTAATATGGGCGGTGTTGAGTGTGAAACAAGTTTATAAAGAGAGGTAATGACTGTCCGGTATCTTTTCAAAATGTTATAATAATTGGGAAACTCGAGAAAAGACCGGGGCTTTTGCCGCATGATATCAAAAAACTCATCATTTGATAATCCAAGTTTCTTTATCACATAAATTCGGTCACTTTTTGCCTGGTCCTTGGGCATGGGAGCAGTATTGTTCAATATGTCCAATGCTTGTCGTCTGCCTAATTGTCCGCTCCGTATCAGTGCCGAAAATTCCCGTTTCCGTTTGTCAATGCCGAATTTTTCCGGCAGTATATATCCCTGATAAAACCGCGTGTATACCGATTCGTAATGATGCCCACCATAATCTTGCCAATCGAGTTCCTTTTTTAACAGTTCCTTTATGCTTTTCTTATTATATGGGAAATAATATAAAAGCCTGAACTGTTTAATATGTTTCAGATAGGAGTAATAAAACAGATCAAACAGGGTAAAATTCGGAAATGAGCTGAGTTTCATCGAACCATATATTTTTTGTACGCTTTTTATGTACCGCCCATCCCCATAACTCCACATAATCGGTACTTTGCCCTCGGTACGAAAAGAATGTCCGTTTACAATATACTGAATATCGTTTTCTGCAGCTGCACGGTAAAGAGTTGCCTTGATCCCAATATCAGTCGGAATTTCACAATCGGGTGTCGATGCTTTTAAAAAGGCGATTTGCAGATTCTTAAACTCCTCCCAATTAACGACATACGTATAGAGGTCAAAACCAAGTTTTTCCGTGGCGTTTTTTATATTTGAAACGGCAATTTCAGTATCCCACCCATTATCAAAATGCACAACCAAAGGCCGCAAATGGAGCTTTTTTGCTAAATAAAGCTGATAGGTACTGTCTGTACCACCGCTTACTCCTATGACACAATCATAAGGTTTGTTTGCCCCTCTCCTTTTTATTTCATCAATGATTCCGTAAAAAACATCTTCACCTGATGAATCCAGTGGGTATTCCTGCTCCAACCGATCATGAAGATGACAATACTGACAAATCCCTCCGCTATCGAATCTAATCCAAGGATCCGTTGTATCCATCACACAACGTGTACATCTTTGTATTTCTGAGGACATTTGAAAATAACTGCTTTCTCTTTATAAAAATGAAAAAAACCTATAAGGTGGCTCATTTCAATAAACCGGTGTTTGGTTACGACGAATAACGCAAAATAAGAAATAATTCCACTAAATAAAATATAAATCATCGAAACACTATAATTCTTCATACGCCTCTTTCAGTTTTTTCTCTTCATTCTCCCAATTATAATAGTGCTCAGCTAAAAGTTTGGCATTACTAGAGTAAACTTTTGCCGCCGACGGATCGAAACATTTATGAACGGCTTCGACAAATGATGTCTCCGAATCCTTCTGATAGGCCACACCAATCGGTCCGACAGGATTTTCATATACTTGACGAAATAAAACCGGTACATCCGTAACAATGACCGGCAGACCGGCCATACAGGCTTCGGAAAGTTTGTTTAAAGCAGCGAATTCTTGATTTAAATTAATGGGTTCCATAGGAATCACACTGACATCGGCAGTTGAAATGAGTGAAATGACCTGCCAAGACGGAACCGGCGGTTGTATGTGAACGCGAGAGGCAACATTGAGAGACTGAGCCAGAGATTCCAACGATAGGCGATTGCGGTCATTCACCGGGCCGACAAGACAGAAATGAATACTGGCATCCATTCGCGGCAAAGCGCTGACCACTTTTTCCACACGATGTAAAACAAACGGAACAATATTTCCCACATAAAGCAATAATTTTTCCTCACCCCTTAATCCGCATAAATGGCGCAGATTTGCCGGGGTATGCTTCCAATTTTTCAAAGCAAAATTCTCCAAAACCAGCGGCTTTTTTACACCATACAAACGGCGCACAAATTCCGCCCGTTCATTAGAGGCATGAATACAAAGATCAACGTGTGGAAAAACCGCTTTTTCCAACCAATAGTTTAATCGATTTCCAAAAGATTTTGAGGATTTTTTTGCCATGTGCAATTCGTGAGCATCATACACCAGTTTTCCCCGATGCAACAATGATGCAAAAAAACCACCAATTAACAATTTAATATCGTGGACATGATAAATATCCGCATTATGAAAGACCAGGGAAAAGGTCATACGCAGAATCACTTGAATCCCTCCCCAAAACCGTAAAACGCGGTCGATTGTCTTTCTCCGCTTTGCCCAATACCTGTTGGGAAAGAGCCTGTACTTTACACCATCGCGTACAATGACATTCTTTTTATCTATCGTTTGATCGTATGCCAGAAACTCTAGCCTGTACCCCATACGTTCCAGACTTTTAATCTCTTTCAGCGCGCGAGTAGCAAAACGAATATCCTGAAATTCAGCCATTATGACTTTTTTGGGCATCAATGTAACCTTTGGGTAAACCGATTTTTAAAATGAGCGACGAAGATAAAAATTAACGACACCGGCAACAGCAATAAAATACCGTGCCGTGCGATAAATCGTATATATTTCACGATATAATTTTTTGAAACCGGCGACAAAAAGCCTTTTAAAAAATCTCCCCAGGATTCCTGAAGCCAAGGCGTTCCCAAACCGGTTGTCTCCGTGTTCTCGAACACACAGGTGTTCCAGGTTATAAATACTTTTGCGCCTTTTTTACGTGCACGAAAACAAAAATCATAATCGGATGCGTATTGAACGAATTTTTCATCAAAACCTTTCAGTGGATTTAACAGCGAAAGCGGAAAAAGCATCCCACGCCCCGGCAACACCAAAGATGGATGAATGCCGCTCAATGTGGCCGGATCGATGACCGATAGAGTTTTATGATAGTTTATGTACTTGAAACGCCACTGACGAAAGGCAAACGATCCTGAAAAGGTCAGGCGATGGGGTTTCGACAAGGTAAATGACATCGATCCGAGAATCGAATCCTCAGGACATTCAGTTGCGTCCATCATCATCGTTCGCAAATAGTTCGCTGGTATTTCACAATCGTCATTCAAAGTTAGAATATAATCGCTTCTGAGCATCCGGACAACTTCAAAACCCTTGTTCATCGATTTGGTGTACCACCAATTGCCCGTCCCTCGAACAACATAAACTTGAGGGAACATCGATTCCAGCATTTCCAGGGTGCCATCCGTAGATCCATCTACCACCACAACAACAAACAAGTGGATACCGGTTATATCCTGACTGTAGATTTGTGTGAGAATTTTCTGCAGCATATCCCGGCGATTGAATGTTGGAATAACGACACTGACTTTTTGTATATTTAAAAATGGCACCAAAGGAAAAATCCTGTTATAAATTACGAGTCAACAATATGAGTATAAAAATAAAAAATCAACATTTCGAGACAATAGAAAAGCCACGAATGATTGACATACAAAGCATCATTTATAAATCACGGCATCATCATCCATTCCCGAATATCTTTCGGTTCGCATAAATAATTTGAACAATAAGAATAATACCCGTATTGACAAGTATTTTAGCCGCAATAAAACCATTTACTCCCCAGAATCGAATACCGACCAGCGCGCAAACCAGATATAATGGCGTCGTAAACAATGTAAATTTCATCAATACGAACGGTTTACTGCAGCCGTTCAGTAAATAGGAATAAATGGCCTGAAATGCCATTGAAAAACTGATTACGCCCAATAGAGCAAATAAACCAGAGGAATAATAGGACGCATCCCCCAGCCAAAATTTCATCAAAGGTGCGCCAAACAAAAGCAAAATCACTAAAACCGGTGCCATTAAAATCACGGTCATTTTTATCAACCGATTCACCGCTTTCCTGATCCACCCCATATCTCCCCGCGCATAGGCGTCTGTAATCGCCGGCCAAAAAGGATTACCGAGCAACGCATGAAATGCCAGCAGCGTCGTAAAAAGCCGTTGAGCCACGCTATATTGTGTTACCGTTTCGGGACCAAGGGTTTTAAGGATAATAAAGCTATCCGCCTGGTATGAAATAATGGCCGCAATCTGTAATCCCATAAAACTGAGACTGAGGCCGGTCATTTTTTTCACCAGATTTTTATCAAAAAACCGACGCTGCGGCAACAAATCCTTTTTCCAGTAAAAATAAACATATACGGAATTGACGATACGGATCACAAGATATGATCCCGTGGTTGCGGCCGCCAAATTTACCAATCCGCCTCGAAAACGTGTGACAATAAAAACAGCCAATAACAGTACAATACTAGAGGACATCTTCCAGAAAATCTGTTTGTACTTTTGTTGAAAAGCGGCGTAAATGGAATCCACAATAGACAAAGGAAACTGCAGAACAAAAAAAACGATCACAATAATAACGGTCACCAAAAGCGGCCCCGCCAACTCATTGGGTGCACTAAAAACCCGAGTCCAGGGCACAGTAAACACGAAAACACCACCTAAAATCAACAATACCACACTAATGATCATAAAAATGAAAAATACTGAGGAAACAAGCTTTTTGGCCTCCTGCGTTTTTCCATGAGCCAGCGCAATAGTCAATTTGTTTTGCAGCCCTAAACTGAATCCTAAATCAAAAAAATTCAACCATAAAAGCATGGAGGCAATGGTGACCCAAATACCATATTCACTTTTGCCCAGATAATTCAGACTCAATGGCACAAGCATCAAATTGATAAGAAATCCGGTTCCTTTTCCCAGGAATCCGGCGATGATGCTTTTTTTTACACCGGTCGTTCTCAATCTTTCATGCTGAGAGGAGGTCATTGTGAAATAACCTGAATCAGTCTGTGCAATAGGCGGGCGTTGTTTTGTTTGAACAAATCGAACCATTCCTGTCGTACTCGTTCAGCAGGAAACCATTTCTCCTTAATCCGGTCAGTTAAAAAAACGGCAGCTTTTGCCACATCCTGAGGTAATTTTAATACCAATTGACCGGGCAATTCCTGCGCAAAAGCGGTCGGTTCATCGACCACAGCCACGGCAGATCCGGTGACAATTGATTTGACAAGCGCCCCTTCGATAGGCGCGGACCAAAGCGAGGGCACAAGCACACATCTTGCCCTTTTGACCGCTTCCGCCAATCCGTTTTCCCATGTCAAAGGCTTAAATAACAAATTGTTATTGGTGGAAATACCACCTGGAAGCTTTTCCCGGGAAAATGGGAATAAAAAAGTTAAATCCGAACACAGGTTGGCCAATTTAACCGCCCACAAGGCGCCCTTTGCAGGATGTTGAGAACCGTGATAGACCACATCATAATAAAAGTTTTCCCGGCTGGTCGCAAATTCTATATTAAAATCCGTTGTCCACAAACCCAGTTGTTTGATAGTGACCTGGGTACCAAAATGACGTTCCGCCAATTCCACGTATTTCCGGTTTTGTACCAAAAGTTTAACTTTGCCCTCCTTTACCCACTTTTTCAGCGCGCCCAAAAAATCCGCCATGAACGCATCACTTATGGGTGAAGGTTGGCAGTGATTAAGGCCGGCACACTCCCACCGTCCGCCCAGGCAGCGGAGACAGGCTTGATTTTCTTGGGGAATATGATTATAAGACCGAAGACAAAAAAATCCGGCATCCAGCAGGTATAACCAGACCGGCTTTTTTCGTTTTTGAATAAATTTCAGGCAGGTCTTTGCACCGATGGTTTGAAAATGTATCAAAACGACGTGCTCGTCATCCATAACCGCCCGGCGGTAAATGAACGGCTTGAATAAACGAGCTTTATAAATTTTTAAAAAATTCTTTAAAACCGTAAAATATTGCCGACGATCGAAAGGTTCGCGCAACTGCCGCGCAAAGCGGGTAAAGTGAAACGCGGGACGAGACTGACCCATATCCGCGGCCTCGGTTAAAAGCTGCGCCATCAATCGGCCGGTTCCTGAAGGTCCGGGAGATATGCCGCTGATAATTCTCATTTTTTTGACAACCGTTTCCTCATTGATTGTATACAGGGCATAAAAAAATGCAGCGTATTGGTTCTGATGAGCGGCATTTTTAAAATTTTTTTTATAACCAATCCGGTTGTCGGCGGATCGATTGGTTCCTCCAGTAGTTCAGGCCACAACAGTTCAATTATTTTCCTGAACAGTGTATAGTGAGGAGGACGTCGGTGTTTCAAATCAACCGCCAATAAAATCTCTGTCAACATACGGCAGTTAAAAGGATTAAAAACTTCCTGTACCAGATCCCACTCCAATTGACTCATTGCCTGCCATTTACCCATGCGTTGTTCCCAGTAAAAAACATCTAAAAGTTTGTAATTGTACTTATCCTCCAGATCCCCGAATCCATCCAGCCATCGCTGAAAGCTGGATTCGGCAAACGTATTACCCTTCATTTTGTACAGCATTGCCAGGGTTTCGGCCGTTATTTTTTGCGGGATTTTAAATGGATAATAATAACTCGGTCTGTCATAAGGGTACAAATAACACCGTGTAATTTCACTGTATGTTTTTACAGCAATCCTGTCATCAGGAAATGAACCAGACAAACCCTGCGCAATTGCACCCCAAAATTCATGTGCGGTTACGACGTTTTTTTTATAAATTCGCGCAAAATCCTCATCCATCCGGGACGGACAGAAAATAATTCGGTGTTGAAGATTTAACCTTTTTAACATCCGGGCCGGAATTTTCACATCCGGACTTTTTTCATTTAACGTTCCATAAACAAGCGTATAAAAAACACCGTTTTCAAGTTCATTCCGTGCAGCAGCGAGAGTCATCCGGCTATCGTATCCCGACGTCACGGCAAACGCAAGCCGAAATCTTTGAGAAGCGGCTTTGATCAGGTTTGTTAATATCACGGAACTCGCCCGCGCTCCATCCTCAAGAGACATATTTTCCTTCATTTTATTCGGCCAAAATCTCACCGCATGCCGTTTTTTTAAATCAAAATAGTGGTTGGGTAAAAGATGACGTATTTCTTTGTACGGCGTGCTGTCACCCGGCCACTGATATCCTTTTTCATTTTTATAATAATCCGATTCTAAAAATCCGGTTACGACATTCGAATCAAAATTTAATCCCAAAATTTCAGCCGGTAATCCGGACTCCGAAGCACACCAATTTTCAGGGAAAGCCGTGTCTGTGTAAACAAGCTGCCGGAATCCCATACAATCGTTATAGATAAAAATATCTGAACCATCATCAATCACAAGTATCCAACGCCCGCCCAAAGAGCGTGTACATTGAAAGATTTGATCCGCTTTTTTTATACGGTCTAAAATTTTTTCAAGAATGCCGGCATTATCCAAACCGGGGTCATCAGGATCCAGTATAAACCCTAAAAGCGTGAGACAGACACGTCCCCGCCTGACCTGAACCAGTTGTAAATCCGGATGTACGTGAAGACAAAAGCGCTTACCGACTTTAACTTTTTGCCAGTGGGGAAATTGCAATAAAAACCGCGGACCGAGTATAAATTGACGCCGATACTGAATGGATTCCAACTTTCCACGTACGGCATCATCCATATTTTGTCTCCGATCCGAGGTGGACCTGCCGTTTGGTATATTCGGGCCGTAAAGACACTCCTTCAAAATATTTTGTAAACACCAGTGAAAAAATAATGCCATAATGAAACAGGTCGTATTCCACCAGAGTGGCATTGGCAAAAAGAAAAACCAAAATTCCGAAGAATCCCCCGTAAAACCGGCTGCGCATGGCAATACGCCACGTTTTTATCGTCAACAACGTCCATGCCGTAAAAACAAAAAAACTCCCAACAATGCCCCACTCGTATAAATGCGACAGAAAACCGATGTGAATCTGGGAGCTGTATCCCCCCAGGGCCATAAACAATTCATCGGAAACTCGCTGGCCGACACCAAAAAACGGATTCTGGGGGAAAAATTTAATAAACAAATTGATGCCGACAATTCTGCTCATGTATGTTCTTTCAATCAATCGCGTATAGTAATAATCATCCAGCTCAAACCCAATTGCTCTTAGAAAAAAAGTGGAGAGGAATATTGTAAATCCAAGCAACAACAATAATAATAAACTATTTTTAAGTGAAAACTTTTTACTGATCAATAATTGCAGCAGGATGATAAAAAAACCAATTTGAATATAGCGTGTGGATGATAAGAGAGCGACGACGCCACTCATAACAATAAATAATGCCGTAAATCGTTTTTTATGATATATGTCATAACTCAGTACGAGACCGGCGATGGGCAGAAAGGAAAATCCCATTGCATTGGGATCGATATAAGCAAACAGGGAGGGAAAACGGATAATACCAAACTGGGCGATATTGACATCCTCATACAATTGCACAGGAATTAAAAAATATTCAATAACAAAAACCTGAATAAAGCTGACAATAAAGGCGGCCACAATGGTTATTTTGAAAATAATAATAATTCGGTCGATAAATTTTCCGTTAAAAACGGCATTTTCAATCAATAAAAACACAAATATTGAAAACAGTACCGGATTTTTATATAAAAATTTAAAAAAGCCGCCATATTGTTCAAAGTCGTCGCTTATTCCCCATATCAGATAATAGCAACAAGACAGAATCATAAACTTGATATATGCAGGTACCACAATTTTCTTTTTTATAAAAAGCTGTGGAAAATACAAAATAGTGACGACGAAAAAAATAGCACCAAGCACCCAGTTTGGTGCACGCTCAAAGTATTCCAAAAAAATATAACCCCATATCGGAGCCAGAGCTAAAAAATAAAGCGAATATTCAACCAATATCGACATCCGAAACCTAAAAAAAATGATTGTTTGTACCGTTCGTCAATTTTGCCGGTAGAACTGGACGGTTTTTAACAAGCCGGTCTGTAAATCCACCTGCGGCCGCCAACCTAATGAAACGATATCCTGATTATCCGCGCAGGACCGGGTGATTTCATCCGGGGACATGGGCAATGCCCCAAAATCCAGGGACGTTGATTGATTCTTTACAATTTCTTTTATCATATGTACAACTCGACGAATTTCAGTGACTTGCCCTGTTCCGATCTGAAATTCGGTATAACCATTATTTATCTTCGGAAGGTTCTCCAGCACCACCAGGACACTTTTAACCACATCACCGACATAAATGAAATCCCGCTGTTGTGTCCCGGCCGTCAGTTGAATGAATTTTTCTCCCCTTAAAAGTGACAAAATAACCGAAGGAATAAATTTTGACGGATGATCGTGCGGCCCATACATATGCTCAACGCGAATATTAACCGATTGTGCACCACCATACCGCAGCCATTCACTCAACTGCCGCTTGCTTAAACAGTAATCTACCGCCTCGGGATATATCCGTCCGTCTTTGGTAAAAAAACTGTCCATAGTCATAAAACATCCGCCATGCTCACATACATTCTTATACAGCCGCAAAGGAAGCAAGAAATTCGGCTCCAGTACCTCCGTGATTGACTCACCCGCCCGTCCATAATTCACTGCCGCATGAATGACCGTTTCGATTCGGTTTTTTCGAAAGATATCATCGATATCCGTAGTTTCCACATCATAACATGCCAGGGTTCGGGGAATCAGATTGCGAATTCGATCGAGACGGGAAAATGTTCGTTTCAGAATGACCACATTCCGGCCGGCTTTTATCAAAGCAGACAGTAAATGACCGCCAAAGAATCCCGTTGCACCCGTTAACAATATCATATAACAGCTCTTTTAAACAGAGAAAACAATCACTTGCGGTGAAAAAACGTATTAAAACTTTCAGCCATATATTCTATTTGTTCATCGGTAATCCCGGGATACAAACCGACGAAAAACGTGTTTAACATAACAAGGTCGGTATTGATCAGATTTCCGACCTTCCGGCAGGGCGTATCAATAAACGCCGGCTGCCGTAAAATATTACCTGCAAATAACGTACGGGTTTCGATTCCGCTTTCCTCCAGAAATCCGGTGAGTTCATTACGGTTAAATCCGGCATCATCCCGTACTGTGATCAAAAAGCAAAACCAGGCCGGATCGCTGTTCTCTGTCGCCACGGGAAGCACTATTCGGTCCTGAAAGCCCAACAGAGACTGATAAAGCTTATCAAAATTGGCTTTGCGTTTTTTAATAAATCCGTCCAGTTTGTCAAGTTGAGCGAGACCGATCGCCGCTTGCAGGTCGGTTATTTTAAGGTTATAGCCTAAATGGGAGTAAACATATTTGTGGTCATATCCAAAGGGGAGTGTGCCGAACTGTTGATTGAACCGTTTTCCGCAGGTATTTTGCTCGCCAGGTTCACAATAGCAATCCCGTCCCCAGTCACGAAATGAAACCACAATCCGAGCCAGCTGTTCGTCATTTGTCAACACACATCCGCCTTCTCCCATTGTGATGTGGTGTGCAGGGTAAAAAGACACCGTCGCCAGATGGCCGAATCCACCTGTCGGTTTGCCTTTATAACGGCTGCCGACAGCGTCACAATTGTCTTCGATGATCCAGAGATCGTGCCGGCGTGCTATATGTAATATTCGCTCCACATCAAAGGGATTGCCTAATGTGTGTGCCAGAAAAATCGCCCGTGTTTTAGGGCCGACCGCCTTCTCGACCTGCTCGGGGATGGCATTATAATTACCGATATTTATGTCAACGTAAACGGGTACAAGATTATTTTGCAATATCGGGGCGACGGTGGAAGGGAAACCGGCGGCCACGGTAATCACCTCATCGCCGGGTGTGAGACGCCGGTCACCTAGAGTGGGGGATGTTAAAGCGCTTATAGCGACCAGATTTGCGGATGAACCGCTGTTAACCAGCGCGGCGTGGGTAACTCCCATATATTCTGCAAAACGTTTTTCGAAATTTAGGGCATTGGGACCGGCGGTGAGCCAAAAATCCAACGCAGCATCCACCAGATTAACCAATTCATGTTCGTCAAAAACCCGTCCGCCGTATTTCACCTTGTTCCTGGGCGGTACTCCGTCGGCATATTTATATTGATAAAAAGCGCGGACACGCTCAAAAATTTGTTCTCGAAGAGCTCGCTCGTTTTCGTTCATTTACAAACCATTTATTAACATTCCCTGATATTTTCCCGTTCTACCATATTTTCCAGGGTGCTGAACCTGCTTGCCAGAGGCTGTTTAACAAACGCACATCGCGCATTGTATCCATACACTGCCAGAAATCCGTATGCTGGTATGCGAAAAGCTCCCCCTCGGCAGCCAGCTTTTCCAGCGGTTCCTTTTCCAAAACCGTCTGGTCATCCGGCAGGTAATCCAGTATACCGGGTTGAAACACAAAAAAACCGCCATTGATCCACCCTTCTCCGATTTGGGGTTTTTCGATAAATGAAAAAACACGATCGCCGTCAAGCGTCAATCCTCCGAAGCGTGAAGGCGGCCGTACCGCAGTAACGGTAGCAATCTTGCCGTGTGACCGGTGTTTTTTCAACAACAATCCCAGATCGATATTCGCCAGACCGTCACCGTAAGTGAGCATAAAGGTTTCATCCTTCAGCCAATTCTTTAATCGCTTCATCCGTCCGCCTGTCTCAGTTTTTATCCCGGTATCAACCAGATGAACGATCCAATCTTCAGCGCCCCGGTCGTAAACCGTGACCTTACCGGTTGCCAGTTCGATACTGACATCATGACGCACACGATGGTAATCCCAAAAATAGTGTTTGATGATCTCCCCTTTGTAACCGAGCGCAATGATAAATTCACGAAATCCCTGCGCTGCATATATGTGCATTATATGCCAAAGGATCGGTTTATCACCCACTTTTATCATTGGCTTTGGTTTTTGCTCCGTCTCTTCGGACAATCGGCTGCCGAGACCTCCTGCGAGGATAACAACTTTCATTTTCCTGCCATCCTAAATTTTACATGACCCAAATAGTAGATTCCTAATCCGCTAAAAATATAATAAAACGGTATAATAGGCACCTTGAAACGGACACTGACGGCACTTCCAGTCAAAATTAAAAAATATCCGATTATTACAAGAACAAAAATGATACAAACCTTTGGATAATAATGAAACGCAACCCGGAGCCCCAACACCAGCAAAATATATGTAGACAACAAATAGACGGCAATCAACAATCCAAAATATTTTTGCAGCTTTGTTTTTCGCAGGATCCATTGGGTTACGGCTTGAAAAACATTTGAATAATTTCGCGGATCAAAGTGGGTCCGTCCGTTTCCAAAGTGCAGTACCTGGGAAAAAGCAGCCGTACCCAATCCCCAAAAATTTTGTACAAGTCCGATGGCATAATATTTTATAAAGAGCCCTGGATAGCTTTTGATATATACTTTCGCTGTTTTTTCCCAAAAGGGTGCTTTTTGAAAATCATTCAAGGCCCGGACATCGAGTCCATCCGTATTCATTTTTTGTTCCGCTTCGGACAATAGCCGAGCCTGGGCATCCCGTAAAATGATATTCTCCTGCTCCATTTTAATAGGTGCAACCATCAAAATCAGCATATTGAGCGACTTTGAAACCGACAGCACCGGTTTACCAAAAATACGAGTATTGCGCGCCAACCAGGGCGAAAGCGTTATAAAAAAAATGCCGATAAAAAGCGCGCTGTAAACAAAAAGTTTTTTGGCGTAATTGTAGAAAACAACAACAAGCGCCGCAACGGCCGGCACATACAGGTACCCGGCAATCGGTTTGGTCAGTGCGGCACAACCCCAAAATACAGCGGCCGGTATCAAATTTTTATATATTTTTTCGTGAGATGGATCCGCCAGCACCCTCACAATAAAATAAACACCAAGAACAAGAAAAAAAACCAGCAAAGTCTCGCTAAAGAATAAATTGCTGTACAATACTAAAAAGGGATCAACGGCATAAAAAAGCGATGCAAATCCGGCCGCCGGAGGAAAAAGACGTGCAACGGCTAAAAAAAGAAAAAGACAACTCACTACATCCAAAATTATTTGCAGTAAAATGACAATCCAGGGTGATTCGCCGAATAACAAATAAACAAAGGCAATAAAAACCGGGTATCCCGGGGTTCTCAAAACCTCCGGCGGACTTGCAGGCTGCTGGGCAAACCTGCCATGATGCAGCAATGTTTGAGCTATCCCGTCGTATCCGCGTGAATCCGATTCAAGAATGACGTTTTCTACGATCGACTTTTCCCACGGTTGAACCACAGCAAAAAAAAGGGCGCGTATGGCTAAACAGACGAATAAAATGATAAATATATGTTTCCGATCGATACCGTTCAAGATTGTTCTGCCGCTCTAGGTTATATGATGAATGTCTGGTGTCAAAAAACCGACACATAAATATTAATTTTTAAATTAATAAAAAAAACTTTAACCTTCAAGGGAATTCCAATTACTTCACGCGTGCAAAATAACGGCCGCGCCATGTCAGTTTGACCTGGACAACGGTTTTCGACTCATGAGAGCCGCCTTCGTGATTCCTGTTGCTGACAGACCGAAGGCCGATTCCTGCACTTATTTTCCAGTTTATGGATGGCATATAATCGCAATAAAACATCATAATACGTGTGGTTTCAACGGTTCCAAACGGAAAAGGCGGGTTGGTTAAAAAACGCTGCTGCGCCACCACAAGAGGTGAGTGAATTGAGGTTTCTCCCCGGCGAATATAATCAAAATTTATACGCAATAATACAGAGAATCCGGGATAAAACAGCTTTTCAAACCGTAGCATGTCGGAATCCGGTCCCAGCGGATGCCCGAATACGGTGTTATAATAATCCAGCCTGTTCCAGGATTCTGTGACTTCATAATTATATACCCACCTGCTCAAACGAACATATTCCACATTGACAGTTGACCTGTCGGCTCCCCAGACATCGGCCCAATCGAATCCGACGAGCCACGCCGTTTGATTTGGGTAGGGTTCATCTTCATAATAATATTCATCCACCATAAACTGGCCGTAAAACCGCCAGTCTTTGAACGGATATAAAGCGGCATCGAAGGCAAGTGTCACATTGGACTTTGGTTTTTCCGAGTTCAACATCACATCGGTAAAATAATACGGCAACAAGGGATTCAAAAAACCGGCATTGACGGATTGCCGGGGGCCGCCGTACATGACTGTTTCCGTCAGCCCGAATTCGGCCCACGGCATCAGCAAAGACAGCCGGTGGCCGGAAAAATATCGATTTTGATTGTTTTCGATTTGTTCCGGTGTGCGGCCGGGTAGGGCGTTAAATGCGGTAAAACGAATTTTCCCGATATCGGCGGTGAATTTGAGCATATCGAGAGCAGGTGTTTGCTGAGATATCAATAAAGAACCGGTTCTCCCCGGTCCCCACTGCAAATAATCGCGGCCCACAAGCAACGACCATTTGGTTGAATAATAATAAAAGTAGGCTGCCCGCATATCACCGACCATATTTTTCCACTCCCGGGATCCGTGGAAATCCTCGTCGTACAAACCGTCTGAATCCAGCTGGAAATTCAAGTAAACCGACAGGTTATTCCGAAGACGGGTATACCCCACCAGGTCGTTAAAGGCACGGAACGGCTCAGTGGGATGCAGTTCAGGAGAATACCCGATATCCATTTGATTGAATACACTGAAACCATCCTGCTTGTTATCCGGGCGCCCAAAACCGAATAATACCTCACGGCCCGCCCGGTTAAAAAAAAATCCGGTACCGTTTACTCTGGATTTTTTATTTCGCACCAAATTTTGTAAAATACCATACACTTCTGCACGGCTGTACGGGTGCTCGGATAACCGTATGCATGTGCCGTTTTGTCGCAAAGTCAGATAACGAACGGGTACCTGAATCCATTCGTCGTACCGGAAATGAAATCCTTGGTCACGAGCAAAAATGGTTATTGGAAGAAACAAAAAAAGCAGAATTTTTTTCATCAATTATCAACTAATTGTTTCAGGCTGGAATTGGGAATCATTTCGGAAAGCCAGTATAAAATGCCGTGCCGGTCGTTACACCGTGCAGCTATTTTGAGTTCACCTAACGTATGTTCGTTAAAATTATGACTGACGGAAATATGAGAGGATTTGAGAATTTTCGGGTGACCGGTTGGGATCGGCCGCTCATCCGAATGCCATAACTCTTCGTATAATTTTTCACCCGGCCGCAGACCGATGACCTTAATTTCAATATCCTTGCCCAGTTCAAGACCGGATAAAGAAATCAGATGTCTTGCCATATCGTATACATTGAGAGGTTCACCCATATCAAGTATGAAAATTTCACCTCCGCTGCCCATACACCCGGCCTGCATGACTAGTGTTACCGCTTCGGGGATGGTCATAAAATAACGAGTGATCTTTTTACTCGTCACCGTGACCGGTCCGCCGTTTGCAATTTGCTGTTGGAACAATGGTATGACACTGCCTTTACTGGCCAAAACATTACCGAAACGAACGGCACAATGAACAAGCCCGGTGGATCCGTTTCGCGACACGCAATAATATTCGGCCAATCGTTTTGTCGCACCCATCACGCTGGACGGATTGACGGCTTTGTCGGTGGAGATTAAAACAAAACGGGATGCTTTGGCCTTGGCGGCCGCCTCAGATACGTTGATCGTACCCATGACATTATTTAAAACCGCCTCTTCAGGATGTTCTTCCATAAAAGGTACATGTTTATAGGCAGCGGCATGAAATATGATATCCGGCCGTTCCTGCAGAAATATATGCTCCAGTTTGGACTTTTGGGTAATATCAGCCAAAACACATTTAATGTTTGAATGAGAACCGGAATCTGCAGTCAGTTCATGTGCCAAATCGTAAAGATCGCTTTCGGCACGGTCCAGCATAATCAATTTCCTGGGCTTGAATTCTTTTAACTGCCGGCATAATTCCGAACCGATGGATCCCGCTGCACCGGTGACCAGAACAGCTCTATTGAAAAAGCTGGATTTTAACTGATGACAATCGGCATCCACCGGTGTCCGCTCCAGTAAATCTTCAATCCGGACATCACGAATCTTGTTCACACTCACTTGCCCGTTCATAAGTTCCCGGGGACCGGGCAATGTTTTAAAACGTGCTCCGCTTTTTTCACAAAAATGAACAATACGGCGCATCTGCGGTGCCGTAGCCGACGGTGTGGCGATCAGAATCTCGTCCACCTCCCTCTGACGAACGATATTTTCAATATCTCCGATTCTGCCGATCACCGAAACTCCATGAATCATACTGTTTTGCAGCTTTGAACTGTCATCGACGATGCCGACGGGTTTATACCCCAAAGTCGGATCGCCGGTAATCTGGCGTATCACCATTTCTCCTGCATTTCCGGCACCAACAATAAGCAGTTTCTTACGCGCTTTCCTCAACATGGGCAAGTACACCGTCACCGCACGATGTACGAATCGCACGCCTCCAATGCATACAAGCACCAGCAGCCAAAAAATAAACAAAACCGAGCGCGGCACAAGCATTATTTGCGCTTCAAACAGGATAAACAAAAGCAGTAAAAATCCTGTGGTATCCGCGAAAAAAATCGCCCCCAGATCGCGGATGGATGAGTAACGATATACACCCCGATAAACACCAAACGTCAATAACAGCGCCAGATAAACCACCACAACGAACGGCAGTGAATTGATAAACACATTCTTGTACCACTGCGGGATATCACCATCGAATCTTAACAGATAAGCCGCATAATAAGATGCCGCGATTAAAAGCACATCAAGCGCAATTTTACTCGTGTTGCGAAGTTTCATATCAATAAAGGTTATTATTTTTCTTCCCACGACCCTGTCCTTACTTTTACAAAGTTGCCTTGTCACCGATGCTTTATAGGTAAAGTCGGTATCGTAAAAAATGAGGCTTTTGATTTATGATTGTTGCAAAAATTATTCCATTTATTAAAAAATAACATTAATTAATAAAATACAATAATTTATAAATAATGTTGCCTTCGAAAAAGTGCCGCAAATTGCAACTATTGCTTCAATTTGCAACACTTAATATTCGGCTATTTTCCTTAAACAATGACAAACATAATCCACTTCATCCTCTTGCATCACGGCGGAAAACGGCAACGCCAGACAGTTTTTACCCAACTGCTCGGTTACCGGAAAATCACCCGGGCCGAATCCGAATTTATCCCGGTAAAACGGCTGCAGATGAACAGGCGTAAAGTAGGGCCGTGAGGAAATACCATGTTCCCTTAATTTATTCATAACAACATCCCGATTCAGGGGCGGTAATATCTGCACCACATACACAAACCATGACATCCGGGTGGTAAACGGTGCGATATAAGGGATCTGTATCCGTTCACAAAAGGCCAAACGTTGATTGTACCATCCGGCAACCTTGTCTCTGCTGGCAAGAATTTTTTCAATTCGCTGCATTTGAGCCGCACCCAGCGCCGCGCTCATTTCATCCAACCGGTAATTATATCCGAGCCGGTCATGCTGCAGCCACTCGTTGAACATATCCCGCCCCTGATTGCGCATAGATAAAAATTGAAGAGACAATTCCTCATTCCGCGTAACGATCATACCGCCCTCGCCCGTGGTAATTTGCTTATTCGGATAGAAAGCGAAAACACCCATATCACCCAAACAACCCGCGTTTTTATGTTTGTAGGTGGAACCCAAAGCTTCACAAGCATCCTCGATAACGGGAATATTAAATTCCGCCGCACTGGTCAGAATCGGATCCATATCCGCAGGTTGCCCAAACGCGTGAACAGGTAAAACGGCCTTCAGACGATATTTTTTTTCTTTATCCCTTAAAACCGGCGGCAGCAGATTTCTGATTTTTTCGAAACGTGTACTTTTTGCCAGAGTTTCTAAGACACGAGCCGCCGCCATCGCATCGATATTGCCGGTTTTTTTGTCTACATCGACAAACACGGGAATTCCCCGTTCATACAGAATACAATTGGACGAGGCGATGAATGAAAACGGGGTGGTAATCACCAGATCGTTCTCACCGACTCCCGCCGAAATGACGGCCAGGTGTAATCCTGATGTACCGGAATTTACCGCAACGGCATAGGGCATATTGAGGAATAGACGCATCGCTTTCTCAAACGCTTCGAGCTGCGGACCGATACTGAGAACGGGTGACTCTAAAACCTGTCGTACGGCATCCCGCTCAACATGTGTAATGAACGGAGATGACATGGGAATATGTCTTTTTTCTTCCATTGTTTTAACCATAACTAAAAGGGACAAATACCATACTTTATCCCGTAAAACATCGTTTTAATGGTTTCATTGACCACTGCAATCAAACCGCTTTCTGATCGGTACCACTTTTTGAACTCATGTTCCGGCCATAACACAGGACACGAATAAATTTGCAGGTCCGGTATCCTTTTTCGAAATGTATTCAACGCTCGACGGCTGCTGAAACCGCCGGTGACGAGTAAAATCGACCGCCAATTATTCGAACGGCACAATTGTCTGATATTTTCAGCTTCATCAAGTGTACTTTGCGACTGTCCGATGAGCAGACAGGCTTCCCGGGGCAAACCATACTCCAACGCCGCCTCTAATGTCATTTGAGCTGTCGAACACTTGATCCCGGCACTCAGCAACGTTCCGCCGCTGAAAAGTACTTTTGGTGCATAGCCCTCATCAAACAACTGTACGGCATATTTCATACGGTACATATTCGCGCCGTCCCCGCCAAGGACGACGATAACATCGGCCCGGCAGGGTTCCTGATCGGCAATTAAAAGATCATCAGCGGTAAAAACGAATATTGTACCCATTCCCAGCAATACAAAAAGCTGAATAAGAATGGAATAGAAAAAGTAACGAAATTTCATATAACAATCAATTATTATTTTTCCAGTATACGCGCCGGATTGCCCACCGCCCGGGCCGAGGCTTTCACATTATCGATAACGACGGCACCGGCACCTATAATCGCCCACCTGCCGATGCTTTTTTGCGGTAAAACGGCACTGCCCAACCCGACCAGTGCACCTTCACCCACCAAAACATTCCCCCCCAAATGCGCCCCCGGCGCCACGTGGACGAAACTTTCGATTTCGTTGTGATGATCGACGGAACAGCAAGTGTTTAAAATCACATGTGTGCCGATATTCGACCCGGTGTTGATCACAGCTCCGGCACATATCACACTGCCCGGACCGATTTTTACACCATGTGCAATAACCGCCGCCGGATGCACGGCGGTAAAAAACCGCTCCCCCGATTGACCGAGTTGTTGCGCCGTTTGCCGGCGTATTTCATTTTCACCGATACCGATGATAACGGCGTTATGCTCGATATGTTTCAAATCGGTAATTTTGCCAAGCACCTTTAATCCCAGATATTGCAAATTTTGAATCGCCGGATCGTCATCGATATATCCAAGGGGATTTAATTCCGGCTCGTTCTCACTCATTTGCAGTAAAATATCGGCAACAACCTGACCGTGGCCACCGGCTCCGATGATGAGAATTTTCATTTTCTGGATCCTCCAGTTTAAAAGTCCTGATGATCAGTATGGTGATTCTTTTCGGCAATAGACGGATTGCCGAGAAACTCCTGCATTGTTGCCGAACCGGGGTGCGAAATACCTTTACGCAATAAAACCTGTAACAAAGTGCGCCATAAAATTTTTATATCCAGCCAGAGAGTGACGTGGTCGACGTACCAGACGTCCAGTAAAAACCGGTCCTCCCAGCTTAAAATATTGCGCCCGCTGACCTGTGCCAGTCCCGTCAGACCGGGCCTGATCTCATGCCGCCGGTTTTGCTCCGCCGTATACCTGTCGAGATAGCGGGGCAGCAGCGGCCTTGGCCCCACAAGGCTCATATCACCCTTTAACACATTCCATAATTCGGGCAACTCATCCAGACTGGTACTGCGCAAAAAACGGCCGACCGGTGTCAGCCTGTTCTCGTCAGGCAGCAAACGGCCGCCGGCATCCTTTTTTTCGTTCATGGTGCGGAACTTGAACAATTGAAACAGCCGCTCCCGGTACCCCGGACGGTTTTGACGAAACAGGATTGGTCTACCCATCGTCAAAACAATAAAAACGGCAACCAGGGCCAGAACGGGCGCCATAATAACAAGCACACAACCTGATAAAATAATATCCAACAATCGTTTAATAAAATGCCGGTACAAAATTTCAAACCATTGATGTAAAAATATTCATAAATTTCTTTGCCTGTTTTGCACGGTCAAAATGGGCCGCGACATAACGGCGGGCAGCCGTGCCCATCTGTTGCAGTTCGGCGGGATGCTGAAAACAATAAACGATATTTTCCGCCAACGCCTCCGCATCGCCGGGAGGCGAATAAATTCCCCCCTTTGCCCTTTCCAGTACCTGCCGGATCACACCGTCGATACACAAAACCGTGGTCTTGCCTGCCGCCATGTAATCAAAAACCTTGTTGGGAAAAGTGGTGCGAAACATGGGTATGTCCATCAGCGTGGCCACACACAGGTCGGCTTCGGAAAGAAGTGCGGGAATGTCTCCTTTGGGCACGGCGCCGGTAAAGGTAACATTTTTAAGCGACCTGTTTTTCACGTCCGATTCCAGCGATACCCGGTCTTTGCCGTCACCAACCAGTAAAAAGTGAACCGACTTATGACCGGAAAGCCGTTCCGCAGCTTTTAAAATAGTGCCGATATCATTGGCCGGACCCAGTGCTCCGGTATAAACCACCAGAAATTTATCCGTCAATCGATATTTCTCACGCCATTGCTTTGCCGCAACGGTTATATGAAACATATCAGGATCGACACCATTGGCCACAAGGCAAATCCGCTCCGCATTGACGCCTTTCTCCTGCAAATAATCCTGGTATGCCGGCGAATTGACAATGATATGCCGGGCGCGACGATATAGAAAAAGCTCCAGCCACCGTGACAGCCGGATCAAAACAGGATTCTTCAGTACACCCATACCGATGGCAAATTCCGGCCATAAATCACGCACCTCGAGCACGAAAGGTTTCTGCCGGATCGCCGCGATGAGCCAGGCGGCAAGACTCTGAAAAATAGGGGGCGTGGTGCCGAATACGACATCTATTCCCGGCTGACGTATACCCTGAACGGTGGAAGCCAGCATAAAATACAAAAAAGCGACAATCCGCCACCCAAATCCTTTATGCAGCACGGCGGGTACCTTGACAGGCAAAATGAACACACCGTCTTTACACTGTTGGTCCGCTTGGGAATGCCTGCCGGTCAGATAATTCACCGAGCTTGTAATAATGTGGAATTCACACCCGTGTGCGGCACAATAACGGGCCAGTTCATAATGCCGCGTCCCGCCGGAATCCGCAAGCGAGGCAAAAGCCTGATGTAAAAGCAAAACCTTCAAATTTTCAATGTATCCCCGTACTTGCCGGTCAAATGAATAAACATCGGCCGGGATTCTGTGAGGATTTCAGCGCGCCATTCGGCTGTTGTTATGCATAAATAGTCGTCTTTTGTCAAAGTAAACATGTGCGGCGAAAAAATGCTGATAAAAACCGCCTGACACTCTTTTACCACCAATGCCGCCGAAAGCGCCGGTTTTTTGACGTAATAATTGGGAGACCACCAGCCCCGCGGCGAGCCGGCATCACCCCGTATAACGGATATTTGCGCGTCTGTATTCAATGCACTCATGCCGAAAAAACAAGATCCTTCCGGCGTTTTCAGGATGACAATTTCTCCCTCTTGCTGAAACGGAGCATCCATTAAAAGCCAGTGTAAAGTGTATACTCGATGAATAGAACACTCCATCCGGTCCAGCACAATCCAGACATCTTCCGGCAGCTGAATAATCGTTCGTTGATGTGTCACCGCAGGATTTAACCGGCCGTACCGTTTGAGCAATAACTTGCAGCCGCACATTTGCGGCGAACTTGCCTGCTTGGTCACAAAAGCGTGCGTCCATGGCAAAAACATAAATTTTCCGGCGCGCCGCATCTGATCGCAGCCGTCCACGGTAACGGTATTATGATACCGGGTCGCAGTGAGTGAATTGTCCCATGGATCCGGCGCGTGATAACTGTAGGATCCCGGATCCAGGGCGATATTTTCCCCCCTCCAGAAAATATCCGTATGCAGCATATCCGCCTGATGCGGCCGGTGTTTATAGCCGCCGCAGCGGAAAAACAGGGTACTCTGCCTGGTATGTAACGTATAATAACCGCCCACATCCGCCGACAGGTTTTTTTTCGCCCGGGGAAAAACCGGAGCCGCCATTGCTTCTTTACCAAACAGCCACCAAAGGTCCTCATCCCACGCACCGACGGGCAAAACTTTTTGTCCGGTGAACAGATAAAATCCCGCCTGAACCACGGGCCGGAAGTCGAGATAATCACAATTGTTCAGCGGCAGAATGAGCGATCCATCGTTGTGACCGTAATTGGGCACGCGGCCGGTTTGCGGATCGAGCAAATCGTAAAGAAACCCGACTGCCGTCAGCAACCGTTTGCGGACGGCAGGGCAAAATTCCACACCGTTGAGCGCTCCCAGCCTCACTGCCCAGATATAATCTTGCAACGCCAGCCGGTGGTAAATCATGGCGTGCTGGGCAAAGGTGCCGTCATCGTAAAACAGCTTTACTGCCAGTTTTTCCAGTAACCTGTGCCCTTTTTCCCGCCAGCGGGCCGATTGCCTGAATTCGGGAAACAACAGGCCGATGGTAAACAAACCCATCGCCTCGCTGATACCGTGATTGTTATTTTGACTCAGCGCATAACCGATGTTGGCCTCGATCCGCTCTCCGGAAACGGCGATCATATGGGCAAGTTTAACCACTCGTTGCGGCGTTGTTTCCTGGCTCTCTGCAAAACCATACAGGCCGAAACACCACGCCATCACGCGAAAAGCGACCTCCTGGCCGCACTTCCAGTTGGGACCGTGGTTCGGCGGATTTTTGAGATACCAGTCCTCCACAAGACGCCAGAAAACGCCGGCATAATTATCATCGCCCGAGCTTGAATAGGCACGAACCAGCGCAAAAGTGAATCCAAACCGCGAAAGCTCCCAGATGGATTTAATATCATAGTCACCCGATTCAGGTATACGGCTCCAATGCTCGCCATGCGGTGCACTGGCGTGAGAAAACGGATCGGTAAACCAATCGGGCGGTAAACCGGCCGGGTATTTGTGTTCCCGGAACCAGGAAAAGGTTCCGTTTAAAACATTCTCCGCTTCGGTTGAAGCAGAATCGACGGTATCCCCTTTGGGAGGATTTGGCCGGGAATTTAAGGATTTAAAAAAAAAGCACGTGCGGCCGCACCGGCGGTAATCCGCATAGGACGCCGGACCGGCCAGGTTTTGATCCGAAAGATACTTCCGCAACGGTTTGTCACGCCACTTTCGCAGAGGCGTTCTGCGTCGCAAGAGTCCGAGTTTGATTTTTATGCCGTACCAAAAACGGAAAAGCATCCAGCGCAGGCCGAAGGATTTGAGGATATAAAAAAGATTTTTCAACTTTATTCTCGCACTGAGACACAGAGAAAAAACAAAAATTTTAGCCGAATTGCCGCTCATTATACACATCTTCTGTGCCTCCGTGCCCCTGTGCGAGGCCTTTTTATTCTCTTTTATTCATCAATATAGCCATTTGTCAACCGAACAATCCCATCCCGAATTAGCGCTTCACCAAAATTTATCAATAATCCAAGCCTTGTGTCTGCCAGCTTGATATAAGTCAAAACTTTTTTCTTTTCCACCTTATGTAGTGTTTCAACGGATTTGAGTTCTACAAAAACTTTATTCTCTACAACCAGATCAACACAAAATGCTCTCGGAACGTTCAGATCCTTGTATTGGATCGGAATGACAACCTGACGCTCCACTTTGAGTCCATGGTTTGCCAGTTCATGCGCCATAACCACCTCGTAAACAGATTCGAGCAGTCCGGGACCGAGGGTGGTGTGGATTTCAAACGCCACATTGATAATAATACCGGTGATTTCATTCAGTTTCACAAGAGCCTCCTTTTTTTTAAAAGTGATGGCTCTCTCCTTTTGAACTTTCACAAAAGTACAAAAAACTACGGATATAAATCAAATTTTACTCAGATTGCCGTCTGTCCAATTATACACTCCGTGCCTCTGTGCCTCCGTGCGAAGCTTTTACAATATCCGAACCACCTTTCTCTCCCTTGCCGCCTCCACAGCCGCAAAACTGGCCGAGGTCACATTCACCAGCTCATCGAAAGGAATCAACGGCGCGCCGCCCTCTGCCAGAAACGCCACATAGCGAGCCAGTTCATGCCCGTGGCCTTTGTCCTGCTTTGACGTCCGGAATTTTTTAAATCCTTTAAAGCCGTACCCCGTCGTGATCCGGAAATTGTCCAAAAACAGCACACGCCCCTGTGAAAATACTTCCAGCCGCTCCTTGGGGTACGCCTTGCTGCCGTTGGCGAAATAATTGACCGTGCCGATCGATCCGTCCGCCAGTTCCAGCACAATACTCGTCTTGTCGTCACGCACCGCCGTGCCTTCACCCAGCAAAACGGCGGAAAGACTTTTAACGCGGCTCTCGGACAGAAACACCATCAAATCGATAAAATGACACGCCTCACCGATAATCCGTCCGCCGCCGCGCTCGGGATCGTGCACCCAGTGATCCGGTGGTATAATCCCGGCGTTCACCGTCATGGTCATGGCCAGCGGCTCGGTACGGCCGTGTAATAATTGCTTCATTTTCACAATATGCGGACTGAAGCGCCGGTTGAATCCGACCATTAACGACAAAGGCTGCGTGAGCGATTGATAAACCTGTAAAACATCCTGCAATTCACTTTGATTCATCGCCAGCGGTTTTTCCACAAATACGTTTTTCCCGGCTTTCAGCGCATCCGTGACCATCCGCGCGTGCACCTGGTGCCCCGCCGCAATGATCACGGCACTGACGTCTTTATCTTCCAAAACAAGGGTTTTATCCGTTGTGGCGTTTTCGGCGCCGTACTTTTTCGCCAGATAGGCGGCGGCATCGCTTTTAAGGTCCGCTATATACTTGATCCGCGCGCCGGTTTTTGCCAGCGCCGGCATTAATGTCATTTTTGAAAAATTACCGGCCCCAATCACCGCCAGTACGGGCTGTTGGCCATTGCGCGTGACGGACGGTAAAACCGGCAGCACGGTTTTGCGCTCGACGTCCTGAGGATATTCCAGAATGATCCCCAGGGTGTTGCCCGCCTTGCCCATGTCCCGGTAAACCTGCGGGGCCTGCGCAAAAGGATAACGGTGTGTGATCAGGGGATCGACAACCAGCCGTCCGCTCTGCATCATGGCCAGAACCGCTTCAAAATTGCGCTGCTCGGTCCAGCGGACGAATCCGTAGGGATAATCATGGCCCTTGAGCTCGTATTCATCATCGTACCGTCCCGGCCCGTAGGAGCAAGACACCTGAAAATCAAGTTCTTTATTGTAAAAATCCGCACGGTTCAAATTCAAACCCACTACGCCCACCAGCACGATACGGCCGCGTTTGCGGCACATGGCGGCGGACTGGTGAACGATGTCGTCGGTTGTTGCCGAAGCGGTGATCAGCACGCCGTCCACGCCCCGGCCGTTGCTCCAGGCGTCGGCGGCGGTCACCGGATCCGAGCCGGCCGGCACCGCAAAAACGCCGAACCGGCGCGCCAGTTCCAAACGCTGCTCCACCAGATCCACACCCATCACCCGGCAGCCGTTGGCCAGAAGCAGTTGAGCCGTGATTTGCCCGATCAATCCGAGTCCGTAAACCACTATTTTTTCACCCAGTGTGGGTTGAATCAAACGGATGCCCTGCAATCCGATAGCGGACAGCACGGTAAACGCCGCCTGTTCGTCGGTCACTCCGCCGGGAATTTTGGCGCACAGGTTGACCGGTACGGCCGCTATTTCCGCGTGCGGGCCGTTGCTCACCACCCGGTCACCGGGCGAAAAGGCCGTCACATCCTGGCCGGCCGCCGTCACCACACCGGCGTTGCAATAGCCCAGCGGCAGCGGCTCATCCAGACGACGGAAAACCGTATCCAGTGTGGGTAATAGACCGTCGGTCTTGATCTTGTCCAGTACCTGCCGCACCTTGTCGGGTTGCGACTTTGCCTTAGCCAGCAGCGATCCGCGCCCGAATTCCACCAGCATCCGTTCGGTTCCCATGGAAATCAGGGACCGGCGTGTTTGTATCACCACCTTGCCCGGTACGGCAGCCGGTGCGGGGACATCCGCCAGGATTGTCGCCCCGGATCTCAGATTTTGCAGAATTTGTCGCATAGCGTACCCTGAATATTCTCCATTCAGTCAAAATAATAACGGAATTTATGTAAAAAATGTCGATTTATATACTTTTTTTGGGCTGCTCCGGCCTCCTCGGCCCGCGATGCGGGCCTGCGGGGTCCTCCGCAGGCTCCGCACGCCTCCTCGTGCCGCTTCGCGGCACTCCGGGGTCGTGCTCCGCTTTGTTTTTTGTATAAAATACATTTGTGAACCCTTGTATACCTATGATTTTCCGTGTGTTCCTTGTATTCCATGGCGTTCCGTGGTGACAAGAAAACAGCAAACCAATAGCAAACTTAAAAATTTAGTTACTATTGACAAGCAAACCCCGGTAATCAATCAGGCTTTTTTACTCCCACATGAGCTTTTTTAACCTCGCGCGGAGCCGCTGGGGCGCAGATATTTAGCCTGGCAATATGGATCGGGGTACCGGCTATTCCTTAATGTTTTTTTATTAAATTATGGTTAGGAAACAAGGGATATGATAAATTTTCTAATATTTTTGGTTGTTTTCTTTGCTTTTTTTAATCCCCAATTCAGTTATGAGATTTTATATAATCATTCAAAACATCATTGATTCGGGTCTGCCAGCCCTTGCCCTTGGACTTGAAATAAATCAAGACCTGAGAACTCAAGCGAATGGATACAGGAATTTTTACAGGTTCCATTTGCGGGCCTCTGACCCGTTTTGGAATTTTTGGATGATTTTTTTTTACCGGTTCCATCCGGGCGAGTAAATCATCGCTCAACGGCGGTGAGTCGATATCATCCCACGCTTTACTTTTGCTTGGTTTGCGACTGACTTTCATAATATATTCTTTCACGTTTGTTTGCTTTACGCAAACTGATAATTCGTATTTTATGAGCACGAAGGGTATAAATCATGACATGCAGCTTTTTGCCGATTAGACCAAGAGTAATCCATCGTTCTTCTCCGTAATCGTATCGATCATCAATCGTTTCCAGAGCAGAATCCCACTCGAAGCAAATCGCCTCTACAAAATCAACATGATGACGGAAAAAATTGGCCTCCCGTTTCTGTTCATCCCATTCGTATTCCATTTAATCGAACGTAATTTAGTAAAAAAAGGAATGAATGTCAATCAAATTGTATATACATTTTAACTTGTAGATTTCAAATTAAGTATTACCACTCGTTCCCAAGCCAATGGAAAACGAAGAATATTGTCCTCTCATGAGTTTAATATGATTTTTGATGATCCTGAACACGTCGGACGACGAGGTCATAAAGCAGGCAAAAACATACGCCAAACGCAACCGGACCAGCCTTTCTTCACTTGTGGAAAAATATTTTCAATCCTTGGCTGAAAAAAGTCAGTTTGACCTCACACCGACCGTCCGCGCTTTATCCGGCATTCTTAAAGGGAAAACAGACAAGGAAATTAAAGACGCTAGATTTTTATATTTAAAGGAAAAATACCTGAATGACTGACATATTTGTGGATTCGGATATTTTGTTGGATCTGTTGCTCAAACGGGAGCCATTTTTTTTGCCGCCGGCAACGATTTTGTCTTTGGCGGAACAAAAAAAATTAAATATCTATACCAGCCCGGTCATTATCACGAATATTTATTATATCATTGCAAAACTGATGAACAAACAAACGGCCTTGAAAAGCATACGAAATATACTCAAGCTGGTCAATGTCGCTGCCGTCGATGAAAAAGTTATATTATTGGCACTCGAGTCGAATTTCAAAGATTTTGAGGATTCCGTACAGTACTATACGGCAAAAAACAGTTCGATTCAATTCTTACTGACACGAAACAAAGGGGACTATCCCGTTGAA
>JAFGEC010000465.1 GCA_016931775.1 Candidatus Zhuqueibacterota bacterium
AAAATCCCGATGCATAGGGGGTAAAGTCGTCGGCACAGATCCAGAGTATGTTAAGTCGAGACGGGGTCATTTATGTTTCCATGGGATGATTACACCGGGATTCCGTCCCCGTGCGCATTATATGCGAGGATAAAATCCTCAGCCACATCAAGAAAGGTTCCTGGCCAACCACCTCCAGGATTGTCAACAAGACGATATTCAATATTCCACGTAGCAATTCCAATTCTACGCAAGGCATCGGAAAGCGCTGAGGTATTATGAAAACTAGCGATTTTTGACAGCCAACAACCTCCATGAATAATCACTGCAACAGGATGTGACCCTTGATCCTCAGGTAAACGTAAATCAGCAATTTGATTTGGATCGTCACCATAAGCAATTTGATAGTCAGGAGCAGCACTCGGGAGTTGGTTGACATCATTACTGTTTAAGAATTGGGCATGAGATGTATCGCAGAAAAAGCAAAAAGCCATGATAAATAAATATAGTCTATATCTCCGATTAAACATCAGTTCCTCTTATTTATCCTTCATTCCCATAGTGTAACCTAATATTGATATTGAACCGCCACTCGGTTTATTTTTGGATATTATCTCTTTAATTTGTTTAAAAATAATTGATCAAATAATTTATCACATTGCGTTATATCCGGCATCTATATAATATGGAATTCATTGAAAAAAACAAAAATAGTTAAATTTTAATATTTTAGGGCAATTTTGCATTGCATTACATCCGGTATTTTTTTGTAACGTTTACATCTCTTCGAATGGGGATAGCAATACGTATTTCCTGCCTCAAAATGCGCCATTGAAAGACGCTCCGGGAGTAAAAAGTCTACTGGATCGTCCCATTTAAATACCCACACTGATGACTTGTTAATCCCTTCGAGAAATATTAGTCAATATATGAGGAAAAATCAAGCAGAAAATTAAAAACAAAGTCATATGTGAGTAACGGGGGGATGGAAAGCGTAGCCTAGTGTTTTTAAATATATTCACTAATCGAAACTGAGGCCTTGTATGACGGATTTTATTATACGGAAGGCAGCCAACTCTCGTCGTATTAAAAGACGGCCTGAAAAGTGGAGCGATTTTCCGGATGTGTTAAAATACCATGCCGACGTGATGAAATACGATGCCGATGTGTTAAAATACCATGCCGACGTGATAAAATACGATGCCGATGTGTTAAAATACGATGCCGACGTGCTAAAATATCATGTCGACGTGTTAAAATATCATGCCGATGTGATAAAATACGATGCCGATGTGTTGAAATATCATGCCGACGGATCTAACTATCATACGGATGTGATGAAATACCGTACCGGCGTATTAAAAAACCGTAACTGTGGGGAATACGATCACGCTTTTATCTGAATATACCGTTTTGCTGCGTTAAATGATTTACGCGGGACGTACCAATTTTTCCCCGGTAAGATAAAAACTCATTTACCATTCATTTACAGCAAATTCAATATCTCCTCACCATGTCCTTCAGCTTTCACTTTATCAAATACCTGCTCCAGTTTACCGTCCTTGCCGATCACAAAGGTTTTGCGGATCATTCCCATATATTTTTTACCGTACATGCTCTTTTCACCCCAGGCTCCGTAAGCTTCGGCCACCTTGTGGTTCTCATCCGACAGCAGGGGGAAATTGAGCTCGTATTTGCCGATAAAGTTTTCATGGGATTTCAGACTGTCGGGGCTCACACCCAGCACCACGGTCTCTTTATTCTGTATCGAACCATGAAAATCGCGGAACGAACAGGCCTCCTTGGTGCATCCCGACGTGTTGTCTTTGGGATAAAAATACAATACCACCCGTTTTTTACCCAAATAATCTTTCAATGAAATGGTCTCACCCGTGCTCGCCGGCAGCGAAAAATCCGGTGCTTTATCTCCTGCTTTTAACATTTTAACCTCCGGTTTTTTTATTTAATCTAACGTCCGCCATGCAAAAAAAATTCCTTTCCCGGTTAAAGCTTTTCGTTCAGATAGGATAATCCGTCGCGGAAATGAATGAAATCGACACCGAGATCGTTTTTCACTTCCGTTACATCACAGATATTGTCGCGGGTCAGCATGACGTATTGATCCCGATCGATGGGCGAAAACGGAAACAGGCCCAGAAAAGAGACCAGGGGACTTGAGAACAAGGTGGGAATCGAGAACAACCGCACTTTTTTACCAATGGCCTCTGCGATAGTAAACAGCTGCTGCCGGAAACTGAGCACCCCGGATCCGCCGATGTCGTAGCTTTTATTTTTCGGGCGTCTTTCCAGGGCATTGGCGAAACATTTCGCCGCATCATAAACCGACACCGGCTGGTGGCGGTAATGGCCGGTTCCGAAAACAGGAAAAAGTCCGAACGGACTCAGCCGGATCGTTCGTGCCAGCATGGAATACACCGCATCGCCCGGTCCGAAAATGAAAGAAGGCCGGAATATGGTAAAAGGCAGGCCGCTCGCTTTCACAAGCTGCTCCGCCAAAGCTTTGGTGCGGTAGTAGGGGGTTATGCTTTTAACAGATGCCCCCAGCGCACTCATATAGATAAAATGCCTGACATGAGCGGCTGCGGCCGCCTTGAGGACGTTCTGTGTCCCGATGACGTGCAGACGCTCAAATGTTTCCCCTTTTCTTTTCCCCTCCCGTATAATGGCCACCAGATGAATGACCGCATCGCAGCCATGCATACTTTTTAACGTTTCCGGCTCAAGAATATCGCCCAGAACCGGCTCTACACCGGAGCGCGGAAGAACGGCAGACCGTTTAATACTGCGAACCAGACATCTAACCCTGTGCCGGCGGCTGATTAATTCTCTGACGATAAACCTGCCGACATAGCCTGTTGCACCGGTGACAAAAATCGTCATAAATACCCCTTCTGACAGATTGTAATATTTAATATTAAACAAATTTTAGAGGATGTCAAGGTTAAAATTGGCAGGAGATCCCCTAAAATTTTATTTACATTGATAAACATGCCAATACAAGTAATCGGCCTTTTTTGCTTTAGTATATTTCTTTTTAGCCTCGCGCAGAGCCGCAGAGATTTTGACCGGGCAATTTGGATTAATACGCAGACTTTTTTTGTTTTTTAATGGATTATAATAAATGAAATTTTTAACAAAACTCTTGACTTGAGCCAATGGAAAAACGAAAAATCCTGAATTTTGATTATCCGTGATTTTCGAAAATCCGGAACACAACTCACGACGAGCTTGCGAAGCCGGCGGAGGATCATGCCGCGGCCCAAAGCGCGTAGAAAATCCCCATCGTACACGAAACAAAAGCGGCGTAGAGACTTGCCGCCATTCACCGAGCGGCATAGCCGGAGCCGTCCCAAAATATCAAATTTTGCTCTAAAATCTGAATTCAAATCCCAGATGAATCAGCATTTTTTCATAATAAAGGTTTGCCCAGGGGGATTCGTTCTGATAATACGCCAGGCGCAGCATGAGGATGGTTTTGGATGTCAGATCCTTTGAAACGTCGAATACAAAAAAATTACTTTCTTCTATTTCCGTATCCAGCTCCAGGGGCCAGAAGGGACGCATGTCATCCCGGTAGGTTTTTTTTTGAAGGCTGGCAAAAGCCCGCAGCAGTACACTGTGGATCGATTTTGCCGTCATCAGGGTTAAAAAGTGTTTTGTATAACTAAATCCAAAGCTGTTGGATGCCAGATCCTCAAAACCATACGAAGTATTGACCAGCAATCCCCGCCACATCCAGTCCATCTGCACGGCATAGATACGGATTTGATCCTGCTGCTGCTCATTTTTTTTTAACCAGTTAAATAAATCAGCCACCCGGTCATAAGCGGGACGGTTGGTGACGGCTTTGCCCAGTGTAAAAGCGGGTGAGATTTGTAAATTTTGCCGTAAATTGCAGTAAAATTGCAGGTCATAAAAATCACTGACACAATCAAAATAGTCCATGCGGGCGTAATCCACGCCTTCAAGCGTATAACCCAATTGAAGACCACAGCGGCGGCCGTGAAGTGAAACAAAAGGGCCCATCCTGTCCCACAGGTAATCCATGTTCCGGTTTAAAAATAACTTTAACCGGCCGAATCCCTTTATCCCGGCCAGTACAGACGAATTGATTCGCCAGGCAGCCCGTACATTCAACTCGTTTACAAGCTTGTTTTCAGCCGTTATTTGCTGATAGAGCTGCAAACCACCGTGATACTGCAGTGATAAATTCAACCGGTCACCCGCCCGTTGAATCGCCGGATTGATTAAAAATCGTGTTGAATTGGCGGCTAATGAATGGTTCAAGGATTCAGCGACATTACTGTCATTTTCATAAAGTGCCTGAAGCCGAGTTTCCAGTCGCCACAATTGACGGCCGTGGGCGCTCCCGTTCCCCGCCAGCGAAATCAAAACACCCAAAAGCAAAAATATTTTAATATTACCGTTTTTTTTCATTCGGGTTCTGTCAGACTTTGTCTCAGAATTCTGGCTTGTTCTTCGTAATCAGCAATGACAGCGGACATGCTGTCGGCAGCCGTCAACAGCCGTGCTTTTTCTCTCTCCAGATTTGTCAGATATACATCGACGTCATAAGAGGGCAGAGAGTAAAAGTCGAATTTCAGGTATTGATCGGCCTGGTTGAGGTCGGTTGTATTGCTGACGCCGCCCATAAATTCAGAATTTCTCCAATTTTCCTGATCCCCAAAAACTCCATCAGCGATACCATTCTTGTCATCCGGAGCAGGGGCCTGGCCGGTTTTCGGTGTAAAAGCTTCATCCCGCTGGTCGAATAAACGGACATCGCTCACCATCTCGGACATACGCCGGCGCAGTTTGCTTTCATCGCGTACCCGTGCGATTCTTTGCTCCAGTTCCTCGGCCTTGGCGCGATACCGGTCGATCCGGTCTCGGTAAAAATCCGCTTTGGCCTGAATATCTTCCGGCATATCGTTTTGTTCCAGCAGGGGGCCCCGGTCGGCCGGTTGCACGGCGGGGGTGCCGGCCCGGATGTTTTGACGCCCCAATTGCAACTGACGGACCTGGTCGGCCAAAACTTTTATCCGGGGATTTTTTCCCCGCCCGCGCCGTATTTCAGACATCAATGAATCAATGGCGGAATCATAAAGATGTTCCAGTTGGATCTGCTTTTGTTGTTTATCCTCCGACAATCCGTTCAAAAAAACGACCGCCTGCTCCTGTTGTTTCGAAAGAGCCTGAGACCGCTTGAGCAGGCCCTCCAGTCTCCGGCGTTCGAAAAACGACAGGCTCGACGTGGCGCGCAATTGGGCTGTTTGCTGTGCCAGCGAATCCGATGTCTTTATGTTTTCACTTAAAACGGCATTCACCGAATCGATCCGGGTTTGGATATGTTCAAGATTTCTCTCACAACGCTGTAGACCGGTTTGCGCCGGTAAAAACGACCAGGAAAAAAAAACAATAATATTTACAATAATAAATCGCATAAAAAACCGCCTATTCAACCGGATTAACCACTTTACCCATAAAAAGAATCGTACCCGAAACTTTGTCCCGGATGGCGAATACAAACGGCCGGTCGACGTTCATGTAAAATTCATCCGGCGGATCGCCGGCCGACGTCCGTCCGACAACAACGGCTGTAACCGCTGCGGCTTCGGTACCTTCCTCGTCCACTTTGACGTATGACTTGTGAATCACATCGCTGATAAAGAGGGGCTCAACCGGATTAATGCCGCTGAAATCCGCTGCGCCTGAAAAGGCGATTTCCATGCCCAGGGCTTTGAGTACATCCACCAACTGTTTCTCGTATTCGAGCTCGAATTTCGGCATGGCCAGAGTGCCTTTTTTGGGGCTTAAAGCGCTGCTCCAGACCGCCCATCGGCCGTCGACAAGCAACTGAATAATTTGATCGACTGATTTGCCGTATTTCGGCAGTACGACCACCATGCCAAATTTTTTGTCGCCATACGGCAGTTCGACCGCCTGAACGTTCTCGTCCTCGTAATATATAAAGTCATTGGTCTGGTGCATTATTTCGGCCATAACGTGTTTACTTTGATCCGGATAAAATTTCGCCTCTGAGGTCGACTCTTTGTCAAATTGAAACGTCCACGTGCCTTTAAAATAAACCGCGTTAATGAGATACATCACCGTGTCTCTGGCGATTCGTTCGATGATCTTTTTTATTTTTCCATGTGTTTTCTCATCGACCCACGCGTTTATGATCTCCGGTGCGCCGGGATCGTCAAAATCCAGCGATTTAACCTCCGAATCGAAATAATTTTTATTTACATCCATAAATGCCTGTTCCACCGAAAAGCCCTGCCGGTACCAGATCGAGTTGGCGATTTCCAGTTGTACTTTTGGATCCAGACCCAGTAAATAATCCAGCAGATCCCGGTAAATATGGTTGATCTCGCCCTGGGACAGACCATGGAATTTCAGAACGTCCTGCATGGCCTGCGCTGTTTCACCGGCGGCTCCGTTCAAGGTCATGCCCAGCGCCATCGAAATACTTAACGGCGAAAAGAAAATATTTTTATCCCGTTCGCCCTCGTTCAGTTCGCGAAAAAGATCGAGTCCGAATTTTTCACTGGCCTGAATGACTTTTTGGTGGGTCAAACTCAGCTCCGGTGATTTTTTCACGGGCGCAGTCGGATTTTTACTCTGGCAGGCTAAAATCAAAGCCGGCAATAAAAAAATCAAATATTTTGTCTTCATTTTTTACTCCTTATAAAACCTGTTTTTTACAACAAGTCAAATTTTTCAAGCTTATAGTACAGGGCACTTGTTTTTATACCCAGCAAACGGGCCGCTTCGGCTTTCACGCCGCTGGCTTTTTTCAGTGCCCGTTGAATGGCACTTTTTTCAGCACGAAACAACATGTTATTTAAATCGTAAACATCCGATTCCACCGTACCGCCCGGATTTTTGGTCTGCAGCAGGGGGATATCCGAGCTGCAAATCAAATCATTTTCCGCCAGCACGGCGCAGCGTTCGACGATATTTTCCAGTTCGCGCACATTCCCCGGCCAATGATAGGTACAGAGCGCTTCAATGGCGTCGTCGGAAAACGACAATTCCGGCGAACCGATTTCCCCGCCCACACGTTTTAGAAAATATTTGCCCAGTGCCGGTATATCCTCCCGGCGTTCGCGCAACGGCGGCAGATAAACGGGAATGATATGCAAGCGATAGTACAAATCGGAACGGAATTTCTTTTCATCCATGAGCTTTTCCAGATCGCGATTGGTTGCGGCGACGATCCTTACGTCGACATGAATGGTTGCTTCTCCACCGACACGCTCCAGCTCGTGTTCCTGCAGAACGCGCAGCAATTTCACCTGGGTGGTGAGCGGTAAATCGCCGATTTCATCCAGAAAAATCGTTCCGCTGTCGGCCAATTCAAATCGGCCCTTTTTTTGCCGGATAGCGCCGGTAAACGCGCCCTTTTCATGGCCGAACAATTCGGATTCGATGATACCTTCGGCCAGCGCGCCGCAATTAACCCTCACAAAGGGACGTTCCGCGCGCTGGCTGCTTTTGTGAATGGCCCGGGCGACCAGCTCTTTGCCGGTTCCGCTTTCTCCGTAAATGATGACCGAAGAATCGGTCTTGGCTACTTTTTCCAGGGTTCGAAAAAGCGCCTTCATCTTTGCCGAACTGCCGATAATTTCGCCGAAATTAAACCGTTGCTCCAGTTCCTGGCGCAGATAAACGTTTTCCTCGGACAGGCGGCTGATTTTTTCGTTTTGCCGGATATCGTCCAGTATTTTTTTAATCCGCATTCGAAACTCGTCGTGGGAGAAAGGCTTGGTAATAAAATCCGTCGCCCCTTCCTGCATGGCCTGAACGGCCAAGTCGATGCTTCCATAGGCGGTAATTATCATTACCTGAACCGCGGGATCAACCGCCCTGGCCTTTTGCAAAACCTGCAGGCCGTTCAATCCGGCCATACGATAGTCGGTGACAACAAGCTCGGCTGTTTGTCCTTCCAGCAGTTTTAAGCCGCTTTCGCCATCCTGTGCCTGCAAAACATCCACACCCAGTTTTTTGAGAATTTGGACCATGCCCTCACGCATGGTGTCATTGTCTTCTATAACGAGTACTTTCAAAAACACCTCTCTTTAAACCGGCACCGGCAACAAAATACTAAAAGTTGTATGTTTCTTGTTGGATTCAAGTGTTATTTGGCCGCCGTTTTCTTCTACCAGTGTTTTGACCATGGTCAATCCCAAACCCAGGCCCTTTTCCTTGTCGCTGAAAAAAGGCTCGAATATTTTCTGCCTTTTATCCGCCGGAATTTCAGGCCCGTTGTTTTGAAACCGGATAAAAACCATTTTATCCTTAGTACCTGTTGAAATGGTTATTAAACCACCTTCCGGCATTGCCTCAATAGCATTGAGCGCCAGGTTGAGCAGTATTTGTTTGACATGCTGCGGATCGGCGATAGCCGTTCCTGTGCCTGTAAAAGTGGATTTGATGTGTTTTTTCTTCAGCCGGTCGCTGATGAGCATTTCCGTTTCCTGCCAGCATTTATTTATTTCGCATAAATCCCGCTTGGGTAAAACGGGCCTGGCATAGTCGAGAAAATTTTGAATCAATTCCTTTAAATTCCGGGTTTCCCGTAGAATTTTTTCGGCTTTATGCTTTTTCTCCACATCGGTCAGATCATCATGCAATAGACCGGCGAAAAGTTCGATACCGCCCAGCGGATTGCGAATTTCATGGGCCACACCTGCCAGCATGGCTTTTTGACGTTCATCGCGGTGCAGGATGGCGCGGCGCATATCCTCGATGGTTCCGGCTAAAAAGGCAATCTCGTCTCTGCCGGATACAGTAATCGGTTCTTTCATTTGACCCAGGCCGATCCTTTTGCATGCCTGTTGCAACCGCAACAACGGCGCCGTAAGCCGGTTGGCCACGAGCCAGGCCAGCAGCAAAGAACCGGCAAAGGAAACCGCACCGATTTGCAGCAGGTGGCTGCGGATTTTTCGCACGGTCCTGAGGGTTTCGGCGCTTCCTTCCACAACAATGCTGCCGAAAACTTTGCCGTTTTGACTCAACGGGGCAAATCCTGACTTGTACCATTGGCCGTCGGCGCCGCGAAACAACGGCGAACTGGCATTTTTCCCTTTCAAGGTCGCTTGCAGTTCACCGGAAAACATTTGAAAATAGGTGTAAATGGTTCCGATAGGATTCTTAAAATGCGAATCCAGCCATATTCCGCCGGCAGGTGTTATCACCACAATGCGCTTCATGTCCGTTTGTTCCGCCAGTTCAAGCAACCGGCCTGACATATTTGAAAAAGTCCGTGTATTTTCATCTCCAGGTCCCAGAAGGCTGATTAACGAGGCATCCATTTGAACCGAAACCATGGATGCGATGGCAGTCAGTTTTGCGCTCAATTCTTTGTCCAGTTCCGTTTGCAGATAAAAATGCAAATAAAGTCCGGAAGCCAACAGTACGACGGCAATCTGCAGGACAAATAATAACATTAATTTTTTACGTATCAAACGAACGCCTTTTTTGTTCAACAACGCAAATTATATGCCATTGGATGAATCGGATCGTATATCTTTTACCGTACGCGATTCAAAGGGAAACCTTATGATTTTTAATGCCTTACAATTCATTTATACGGTTGCCGGAACGGTCTTGTTTTCGGAAATTTCAGGTTCGAAAATATAAAAACGGCAAATTTTTCAGAAATCTGATATCTTGACAGTTATTTGACATTCAGCTGTTCTGCTGTAATATTTTTTTGTAATATTCCAGGTATTGTGGAATGATCAGTTGCATGTCGAAAGCTGTTTCTGCTTTCAACCGGGCTGCATCTTTAAATTTTTTCAGCATATTATCGTTCGACAGTAATTTGTATGCACTGGCTGCCATACCGTCAATATCTCCCACCGGGTGTAAAAAGCCGTTGATACCGTGATCCACCACCTCGGTTATTCCGCCGATCTGTGTCCCGATCACAGGCGTTTTGCAGCTCATGGCCTCTAAAGCGGCCAGGCCAAAGCTTTCTTCATCGCTGGGCAAAAGAAACAGATCGGCGCAACCCAGGATGTTTTCCATATAGTGCTGGGTGCCAAGAAACAGAACATCGTCACTGATACCTAATTCCATAACAAGCTGATGCGTGCTTTGCAGTTCAGGGCCCTCACCCACCAGTATCAGTTTACATGGCATCCGCTTGCGCACACGTTGAAAAACATGTACAATGTCCGGAAGCCTTTTTACCTTGCGAAAATTGGAGGTATGCAAAATGATCTTTTCACCGTGCGGTGCAAATCGTTTGATATTACAATTGGAGACAGCACCATTATATTTTTGCGAATCGATAAAGTTATAAATAACCTGAATGTCCTTCTCGATTAAAAAATCCGTTTTTGTTCGTTTTGCCAGATAATTTGAAACCGCCGTAATGCCGTCCGATACTTCGATACTGAATTTAACCGCCTCAAAGAAAGAATTATCGTTACCCACAAGCGTGATATCCGTTCCGTGCAGCGTGGTGATGATTTTCGGATGTTGATTGCCCATTATTTGACGGGCCAGATAAGCACTGGTGGCATGTGGAATGGCGTAATGGGCGTGAATGATATCCAGATGATGCTCCTTGTTCACTTGAACGATTTTGGTGGCCAAACTCAAGTCATACGGCGGGTATTTAAACAGCGGGTAAGCGGAAACCTCCACTTCGTGGTAATAGACATTCTGTTGAAACTCGCGCAAGCGAAAAGGTGCGCTGTAACTGATAAAATGTACTTCATGATCCAACCGGGCCAATTCCAATCCCAGTTCCGTTGCCACGACACCGCTGCCGCCATGTGTTGGGTAACATATCATTGCGACTTTCATCTACTGTCCTTTCCGTTTGAAAAATGGCAATGGTCATTTTGGATTAAATATATTGATTCTTTCAGCGAGTGTCAATGAAAGAAAACGGTGGGATACACCCCAAAATTTTATTTATACGGATGTTTTTAATCTGTAATTTGCACCTCCGAAAGAGGTTTTTTAACCTCGCGCTGAGCCGCAGAGATTTTGGCCGGGCAATTTGGATTAAAAAGCCGGCTAAATTGGCTTTCAATTGTATGGTTATTATTTTTGAAGGTTACTGTTCTGTTTTATTTTTTTTAGCCACGGATCGACACTGATCCCGCTCAGCGCACTCATTTAGGTTGACGGCTATGCGCTTTTCGGGTACGACCTTTAGGCATCATCACAAGCTGTCCCGCAACTTTTTTAACGCTTTCGACATTCTTTTTTCCACCGTTTTTTCGGATATTTTCAACATCTCGGCAATTTCGCGGTATTTAAATCCGTAATACCGGTTCATAATAAATGTAATTTTCATCTTTTCGGGTAATTTTTCGATGGCTTGCTGCATGTCAATATGGCTGTCGATGGATTTATTAATTGTGTGTTCTGCTTTATCCGTCTTGATTTTGGAGATTTCACGCAGTCTATCAACAATGCGGTGATAGGCGATTTGAAATAGATAAGCTTTCATGGATTTTTCCGGATTCAGGCGATGGCGTTGCTGCCACAACCGTAAAAAGACATCCTGCAACACGTCCCTTGCTGAATCAGGTGACCGCAGGCGGCTGAAGGCAAAACGGTAGAGGGATTCATAATACTGATCGTATACCGCCCTAAAAGCCTGTAAATCGGATTCTCTTAATGCCCTGATCAGTTCGGACTGAGTCGTATGTAGAGTCTGTGTCATCTAATCGTATTGGTTGTTCGTAGTTTGTATATTTATTATACGAAAATGTTTACAAAAACCCGCTTTTTTTATATCATCCGTCAGCTGTAATTGTTCCGTTTTTAGATTGGGCAAGTCAAATATATTATATTTTCAGTGAAAATCAATTGGGAATGTTGGTTCTGATTATTATATTAACCCATCTTTTAATTCGTACATTGATTCGGGAACATTTTAAAAACAAGAGACCTATGTCATGTATCGCAGAGATTTTATCAAAACAACGCTGGCTTCGGCCGCAGTTTTACCTTTTCATAGCCGGTCTGCTGCAAGCACAGCCGGCCCGGCAATAAAAACCGGTGTATTTTCCAAACATCTGCAATGGTTGAACTATCAGGACACAGCCGATATCGTTGCCGAGATCGGCTGGCAGGGGATCGAATGTCCGGTACGGCCCGGCGGTCATGTACTGCCCGAACGGGTCGAAGAAGACCTGCCCGCATTTGTCGAGGCGCTGAAAAAAAACGGACTGGAACTTTTTATGGCCACCACCAACATTCAGGATGTTACCGAATCCCATGCGGAAACCATTTTGCGAACCTGTGCTTCTCTGGGCATTAAATACTACCGCATCGGCGGCTATAAATACAAAAAAGAAATGTCCGTTCCGGAGCGGTTGAATGAAATCAGGGCACAGCTGAATGACCTTGTAGCTTTAAACAAGGAACTGGGTTTGTGCGCTGCCTATCAAAATCATTCCGGCACGGACATCGGAGCGGCAGTCTGGGATATTTACGAATTGATCAAGGATTTCGACAATAAAAACATCGGTATCGCATTCGATATCGGACACGCCACCGTGGAGGGCGGATACGCCTGGCCGGTGCATTACAAGCTGATGCAGCCGTTTACCAAAGTCGTCATCGTCAAGGATTTTAAGTGGGGTAAGACCGACAACGGCGACTGGCGTGCTCTGTGGGGCCCGCTGGGTGACGGTATGATCGATCGTGATTTTTTCGGCAAACTATGCGCCGATCACTGGGAAAATCCCATCATTCAGCATTTTGAATATTCGGTGGAGGGGAAAACCGAGCCGGATAAGCATAAAAATTTGATCATTGCCATGAAAAAGGATTGCCAAACACTAAAGAATTGGCTTTCAGAAGCCGGTTTTTGAAAAAGAGGTTGTTTTATGATAAAAATTTCCGCTGTGGATTCCAATTTTGAGCGTGAACCGCTGATTCGGCCGTTTGGATTCAAGGGGGGTTATATGCGGGAAATCTGGCAATCCGCTGCCCGGCTCGAAAGTGACACGGGCAAGCATGCAGTGGGATTGTGCACCCACAGCACACTGTGGTCCGATGCGTCGGTGTTTGAAAAATATTCCGAGGCCGGCTCCAATGCACTCATGTATGCCATGACCGAGCACGGCTTGCAGCTGATCAAAGGCCGGTCTTTTGAATCGCCCATAGATTTGCTGGAGGATATCTGGCCGCAGGTGCTGGAATACGGGAAAACAATAACCGGTAATCCCGATTTGCGCGAAACCTTTGCCCTCAACGCCCTGGTAGGCGTGGATAACGCGGCCTGGCTTCTGTATGCCCGCGAAAATGGGATCAAAAATTTTGATACGCTCATCCCCAAGGAATTCCGGCCGGCGCTGGCTTTTAGACATGAAAAAATTGCCGGCATACCTCTTTTCGCATACGCCATTCCCCTGAAGGAAATAGTGCAGGCCGTGTGTGAAGGTTACTTTTTTATGAAAATCAAGATAGGCTCCCCGGGTGAGCCGGAAAAAATGCTGGAATGGGACAAGGCCCGCATCAAAGCGATCCATGAGGCCATCGGTGCGACGGAAACAGCCTATACAAAAAACGGTAAAATTCCCTATTATTTCGACGCCAACGGCCGCTATCCCGACAAGGAGACGCTGCAGCGGCTGCTGGATTACACCCGTAAAATCGGTGCGTTCGATCAAATCGTCCTTGTGGAAGAGCCTTTTCCCGAAACATATAAAGCAGAAGTTTCGGATCTGGGCGTGCGAATTGCCGCCGACGAGAGCGCGCACACCGACAGAGACGCGCTCGAACGAATCCAGATGGGTTACGGTGCCATCGCTCTCAAGGCCATTGCAAAAACGTTGAGCATGACATTAAAAATCGCGCAAGTCGCCCATGAGTACGGCACGCCCTGCTTTTGCGCCGATCTCACCGTCAATCCCATTCTGGTGGAATGGAACAAAAACGTGGCCGCCCGGCTGGCGCCGGTACCGGGACTCGAGGTGGGCCTGCTGGAGACCAACGGCCATCAGAATTATAAAAACTGGAAAACCATGCAGAGTTATTTTCCCTTTGACGGTGCTAAATGGACAAAAACACATAATGGTGTTTTTGAGCTGGATGAAAATTATTACGCCGCCAGCGGCGGAATTTTTGCAAACTCGGCGCATTATGAGGAATTGTTTGGGGAGGGACTCTGACCTGCAACGTCGGACTTAGGCTCCGCCTCAGATGCACGTATACGCGATGCAGAGCATCGCAGAACACGTTCCCAGGCCCATTGAGGGGACGAAGGGAATATTTACCGATTACTCATTTTAGGGATTCGATTAAACGTGGCAGTGTTTGGAGACGAGCCTGGGAACGAGTGGGGAATAGAAAACTCGTTACCGTGATAGAGTTTTTGTAATCAGTTATTCTTTTATATGTCTTTTTTTATACTCGTCTAGCAAATCACAACCTGAGCACAAGCCCCAACTGTGCTGATGCAGACCAATCAAAATTATGCTGTCCCAAATGATGAAAAATACCGGGACAGATCTGTATGTACACATAACCACCCGTCGCACGAATACCGGCTCCCAAATAGTCGAAAATATAATCGCTTTTTTTGCCGGTTTGGCCATAGCAAAAGACATAGCTCAATGCCAGACCGTCCGAAAATTTTCGAAATTCCTTACAATAATTGAGCTGGAAACCCCAGCCCGCATACCTGCTCACTCGATCGTCCCCCAAATATATGCCGGATACATCCACACAATGACCACCCCGCTCTCTGCCCAGGACAAGATTTATGACGGCAGGATTCGCAAAACAAATACCCGTATAATATTGACTGTGAGATTGCGTTTTCCCTTCGCCCACATTAAGAAACAAAACAACACAGGTAAAAACCGTTCGTTTCATCCGTATCTCTCCTTATTTGGATTCTTGAGCGTAAACGAATACGCTGTCGTAACTTGCGGCAGAGAACAAGCCATACCCGTTGATCATATTGTTTATCCGCTGCGGATTTTTCGCATCACCATGATGTCGTGCGCTGTAATAATTCCAGTAATCGTTTGTGACATTGTACACATAAAAAATGTATTGGCCGGCGTTTGGAAAACGTTTGGATCCCAGGGTATATTCATATTTTAGATATCCGGGAGGTGCCGGCCGGTAATCCAACATAGAGGAATATAAATCGCCGTTGAAATTATTTTTCAACATCGTAATAAAATAGGATTCATCATTGCTTGTCCATTGAATTGTCGTCCACAGGCTGTCGTATGATGCTTTTGATGGGAGTGGATAATCTTTAGCATATATGATAGTATCAAGGCTGATAGACGTTATTTCCGGTTCAAGCGGCACCACAGTGCAGGAGGTGCAATGAATGCCGTTATAGTCGACGGTCAATGTAAACGTATCACTGGGTTCAACCCGCAAATCTTGGCCGGTATAGATGTATCTGCCGGAATCTTCCGAGGCGGTCAAATGGTAAATGATACCTTTTTTATGCAGCTCGATCACAGCACTTGTGATCGGTTGTCCCACGTCACTATTATATTCTTCTACTAAAATACCCAGCGATTTAACCCAAATATCGCGAACGGGATGATGCGCATATATATATCCTTCCACAACAATCTGATCATCATACCGGGATTCCACAGGCAAATTCTGGCTGCAGCAGAAAAACAAGAAACATAAGAGACAAATTTTTTTCATCATTTATCCTTTTTACAAATTTTCAATTGATAGATAAAGCATAGGGGTTAAATCGAGCATCTTAACCATATAGTCCACGGCCCCGAAGTAAAAATGTTGATAATCCTTTTCTCTGATATTTTGGTGGCGAAACACATTTAACACCGCGACACCGAACCGTCCCTTTAAACCAAAATAACGAAATACATAACGATTTACTCCAATGTCAAATCGCTGGTAATCGGAACATCGTGCGCTGTTCAGGCTGCCCGGCAATTCAAAATAAAAAGGCCTTTTGTCGATAAAATCGATCCGGTAAAGTTTTTCAACCGGTGTATAACGCTGCCCGGATGCATACACCCAATTCGCCCATATTTCCCACCCTTCCCGGTTGAACATGGCCATTGCTTTGAGTTCATGCTGCCGGTCGTCATCCGCTGGAAATGGGCGGCCGTCATTTAATTGTTCAAATAACATCTTTTTTTGGCTGGTATGATAGCTTAAATAGCCGGTAAACGGCCCTTTATGATTTTGCACGGTCATAATGACGCCTTTTGATTGACCGCTGCCCTGGTACAACGTTCGATCGAAAAAATTCATGCCCACATTCCGGTCCATTTTAACCAAATTTTCCTGTTCAGCCTGGTATACTTGCAGATCCAGGGAAAACCAGGGTAAATTAGTTGTGGCACCCAGGGATAACATTTGAGCCTTGCCGGGCTCCATTTTTTCATCTGCAACCCGGTATAATGGAGGAATAAAATGGTAACGGGTCTCCTCGGATAAGGAAAAAAGATACTGATGGTACGTTCCATAACCGGCGTTCATGTTTAAATATTTTGCAAGTTTTATGCTCGTAAACAGCCGTGGATCGTAGTATACATTTTTAAGCGGCGAATAATCAACCGCCCTTCCCCCAAGTGTAAGGTTCCAGCCGGGAAACGGCGCCAGTTTGCCTTCTATATAGTACGTATTTTTAGACACAAGAGATTCTGTACCTCGAGTTAACTCTTTTGTATATATGTTTTCAATAGCAATATCGTCAAGTTCCAATCCACATCCCAGAGATATCCCGGGCAGTAAACCGATTTGCTGATGGAATTTGAGTATTCGTTCGGTCAACTGCATCTCCTGACGAAATCCCGCAGGTTCTCCAATACCGGCCAGCGAGCGTCTGAAATCATCGGCATTATCATAATCACGCCCAGCATTCGTTCCAACAAGAGCGAGAGAGGAGTAGCTGTTATCCGACCATGAATGTTTCCATTTCAACGAGGCCCCCAAATTGCCCCAGTCCGTAATATCCGAAGTAAAAAAGGGGTAGTGAGGTGCAGTGGACCGGTCGACCGTGTCATACGTGTAAAGCGCGGTGAAGCTGATAGAATCGTCATCCGCCGGAATAAAGGAAAGTTGAGCCACTGTGTCGGAGAAGCGAAACACAGGCGCCGGAACGGAATACTCAGGATGGCCCACCAAAAAGTAGTATATGCTGTTGTACGCCGGACTTTTTGTAAAGTCCATATATGACCATTGTCCCGAGATAAAAATATTCAACCTTTTGGTCACAGGGATGTGTAAAAAACCGTGTACACGCAGAAAATCCACCCCCACGCCATAGCGACTTTTTTTGACCGATTTTTCCGGTCCGTCCAGGAGCAATAAACCGCTCAATCCGTCGCCGTAACGGGCGGAATATCCGGTGGGATGAACACGGCTTTCACTTACGGCATAAAAATTCAACGTACTCATATAGCCGTAAAAATGGGTCGGATTATAAAGCGGTATGTCTTCATAAAGTATAACACTCTGATGGATAGAGCCACCGGGAAATTGAATACCGTTTACGGAGTGGATGGCACTGATGCCGGGTAAAAGATGGATTGATTGCTGACTATCCTGGATTCCCGCCGGTGCGACACCCGATGTCCTCGTTGATTGCCGGAAGCCATTATACGCTTTTATTTTTGAAAACAGGGGATCACGATTTTGAGAGACAGTAATATCCGGTAATTCGATAATCTTTTGATGTAAAGATAATTTCAACGGCTCTGACGGCACCACATCAGTGACCGTATGCGGTTGATAG
>JAFGEC010000466.1 GCA_016931775.1 Candidatus Zhuqueibacterota bacterium
CCCTGAAATATCATCATTTTGCACGGATTGAGATTAATAATGTCGAAGCCCGGTGGAATCTGTCCTGAATAATCGGCAGGAACCTCTACTCCTTGCGCATACACGGATGTCCCTTGAGGTACCATTCGGGAAGGCAACCACAATCCAGTTGGTTCATATAAAGCATCTTTAATGCTTACGAGTATGCCCCAAATATCACAACCGACTTCGTCGCAATATTCAAAATAATCCGTTGCCTTGATACCTCGTTTAAGGATCATCTTTCGAGCCGGTCTTTTAATGACTTGTACGAATACGGTTTTCACTGAGTCATTTTCCAGCTTTTTCAAATTGTTTTTATTCATTAGCTTCTCCTCTTTTAAGAATTTTGCGTAAGAATCCATAATCTGATGAGGCAGAAAAAGTTTAACAGGAGGAGTGTATTTTTTATACTTTGCCGGATTTATTCCGAATTGCCTGGTAAAAGCTCTTGTAAATCCTTCATGAGTATCGAATACAAAATCCAAAGCCACATCGATCACCTTTACTTTTTCATCTCTAAGTTTCAAGGCAGCCTGCGATATCCGGCAAGCCCGGATGTATTCGAATGGCGTTTTACCCAGGAGTTCGCTGAAGATTCTGGATGCATACCAGGGTGATAAGCCACAAGATTGAGCCAGATCATACAGCGCAATCGGTTCAGTCATGTGAGATTTAATATATTCCTGCATTTTCCCAACTGCTATTATCTTTTCTTTTTTCATCAGATCATTCTCGATTTGAGAGAAGATAAGCATTTTTTTAAAAAATTTCTTGACTTCAATTGTCATATTGTAAAATAAATCTGCTTTGAGCAAAAAAGATATCAACATTATTAGGTTTGAAAATATCTTTAAAATATTAATTACCGGGAAAGATGTATTAAAGATTATTTGCGCGGCTTCCGGGATTAAGGGATAAAAAAAATTTAAAAGGTTCCCTCTGAAAAATATCTTAGGATATTAGCCCAGTTTGCGGCCTGTTATTAAATGCTAACTTAGGTATTAAACACCCACCGTTTCCCCAGCATTCGAATAAATGTGTCAGGTGTTTATTATTATTTTATTTATTGCAAATATTACTGCATCATAACCCGCCGCCGCATAACAGGCATAACCGGCGGTTGTTGAACAAGCATATCCGGTATTTTTTTTGTCACGTTTGGAATGTTTGATGTCATATATTTATAATGACTGTCGACATACAAGAGTATAAATTAAATAAAATATCCGTCACAAAGGTTAAAATATCCGCTATATCCAGCAATTACCCGGTCACAAAGGTGTCCGAACAGCAAAAATCTTAAAACATGTCATGAACAAAGGTTGATGGGAGTAAAAAGGCCTCTCAATCATCCCGTTTGAATTTTCCCAAAGACCTTTCCCGGTCAGGGGAATTGTACCAAATAATTCTAAACAAATCAAGCGAAAAATTAAAGTCAAACATCTGGACCAGGTGAGTGGCACGGTGCGGTTCCGTCATTTTTATCACTAAATCCAGCTTTAGTTACATCGGAACCGCACACAACGTTGAACAGTCTTTTCCGTCTCACGGTCGCCCCTCAGTGTGACTCAGCTTATAATCATAAAGGTTTAACATTTACCATGTCCAACTCCACTGAGCATCAAGCAGCGGCAGCAGGTGCCATTGGGTGCCGAATGGATATTCGCAGTAAGATAAAAGATAACCGGCACAGATTTGAAATTTGCTGCTCTTGTTCCAGTATAAAAGTCCTTTATGTTCAAATGCAGAATTAATATCCGTTTCGGCTGTGGGGTAATAGAATAGCTCGCCATTGAAAACATAACAGAAACGACGAAACAGAGGGCCTTTCATGTCCATGCCAACCCGAAATCCAAAATCATGATAATAAACGCTCATACGGGGATATGTAACCGGCAAATCGATCGTCGTACGGGAATCGAGCTTTTCCGATTTTACGGCAAAGTTGAGTGCCAGTTTGCCGGTGAACAGATGATCATCAAAAAGCACGCGCGATGCCAGGAGCGCATTTTGAAATGACAAAATATGCGGGATATCAAATTCCGGTGAAATGAGACCGCCGATGCCCTCTTTTGAGACAAGATCCATCAATAACGATGGATAAGTTATGCCGTGTGCCGATGTTATCGTAAATCCACCCATTTCGCCATGCGCCCATTTAACATCAAAATTAGGTATAACAAAAAATAACAGCGGGTGCGTTGAAAATTCGAGAGATTCCGAAAAGCCGTAGCGCAGCGGTTGAAAAAGACCGATCTCAATCCGGTGTGGGGGTAAAAGATAAGCAGAACCGGTTGGCCAGGTTTGCCAACTCGAGCCGGTTTTGTCGTTTGCGAATGCTGAAAAACCTGAGAACACAAAAAAAATGATACTAAAGATCAATATGAGCTTTTTCATTTTGGCACCTCCCATTCTACGCTGAGGGGGGCATGGTCGGACAACAAACGCGCGTCCTGATGTGTCGAATCAGAGCCGGCAACCCATGGGACCTTGGCCCACAAATAATCGAGTTTACGGTCGTAAGGAATAGTGGCATCAACGGCATGGGTGAAGTAAAACGATTCGTTTGCGCCATAATCCTCTAGCGAGACGGCCGGTGTATACGAGTCGTACAGAGACTGCATCCAGGTGATTTCATTTTCATACCAGCTGCCCTCTTTATGCTGAGGATTATCATTGGGGCCGTGAAAGGATTCATCGTCATCTTTATCGCTCAGACAGAAATCGACTCGTGTGGCATTGACCGGCAGAGAATTAAAATCACCTCCGGAAACAAAGTGAATTCCCTGGGCAACAAGTTTGTCCAGTTCAGCCTTAAAGAGATCGATCTGTCTTTTTTTAGTATCGTCGGTTGAAAAAGCCGAAGCGTGAAAGTCGAGAACGTAAAATTCGTCCAGACCGGGCAGGGCGATTTTGGCTTTAAGAATGTTCCGACGCAGATAAAAATATTTCGTCAGCGCATCCTGATCACCACGCTGCGGCAGTTTGATTCGTTCAGCATATGTGATGGGCCAGCGCGATAAAATGGCGTTGCCCATATCCAAACGGCCAAGGCCGTCACTGGGAACGATCTGTGCCTTCCAAACCGAAGCATAGGTCCCATAGTTTAAATAGGTGTGGTCTAGAAGCCACTGCAACTGATCGATATACGCCGTTCTTTTGGATTGGACATCGATTTCCTGAACGAGCAGAATGTCCGGCCGGACATCCTCAATCTTGGCGGCGATGCCTTTTAGATTGTGATAAACTTCGTCTTCGGTAAAAATAACCCGGTTGCCGTTGGAGTCACCGAACCAAGGCAGTAAACCGGCACCATAGCGGATGTTCCACGTCATCACGCAAATTGTATCCACGGAGGCTTGTGCCGGATGTTTTGTTTTTGCCGTGTACAATTTTCCGTCTTCGATATCGTCAAATGTCGTAACAAGTGGATCGCATGACAGTATAAAAAGAAACATCAGAGTGACAAGAGCATGCCGTTTTTTGCATTTTACTTTTTGTTGCATGATTTCCCTCTCAATTTAAAATGTCACTTTATGCAAAATGATCCTCTCCACGGATTTGGTTTATCGGGAATGTTGCTGATTTTGTGGTGAGATCGTAAAGACTGGATTTAATAGTCCGATAATTTATAATATTAATATTATTGGTTGTTGTCAAGCCTTAAAAAGAAATTATATTAACTTTTTCTGTACGCCTGACACATCGGCTCGTGGGGATTCTCTTTTATACTCCCTTTTTGTTTTTTGAGATAGTTGATGAATTACCAAAACAAAGCGGGCCTCCTTTATGGGAAATCCGCACTTTTCCGGCATGATATTTGAGACTTTACAAATGATAACTCTACTCTACTGTAAAAACAACAATTTAAGCCGCACATTCATAAAAAAGTGTGACCTGAATGTTGTATATGTGTAGCGGAGGGGTCAAAATGAGTAAAAAAACAATTATTTTGAAAAGTCTTATTATTATTTTTCTCGTGAACGGCCTGTACTTCAGGCTTTTAGCACAGCCGCCGATAAAAACCACACCCGGAGCCCTGCAATACGTGTCGACCCACTACGGCCGGGTAAATCCGGCAGGCAACACAGCCGTGCGTTTGCCGGACAATAAAACCCGGTCTGTTCTGCAGCATGCCGAACCGTCATCACACTATAATTTTTACTGGGACGAACGGTTCGACAGCCTGGGATTGAATGGGCCGGTCAACGCCATTGCTGCTTTAAACGGCAATATTTACGTGGGCGGTGCCTTTACCGCAGCGGGAGAAAAAACGCTGAACCATATCGCCATGTGGAGCGGTTCGGGCTGGCAGGCCAAGGGTGAGGGACTCGAGCGCCCGGTGATGAACATATCGTTTTACGACGATGATGTGTATGCCGGAGGCTGGTTTTTTGATGAATTCGGCATCCGGCAAAATTACATCGCCGTGTGGAACGGTACATCCTGGAATCAAATATTCAGCATGGCGAACGATCAGGTGATCGCCGTGGTGGTTGCAGGCGGCCAGGTGTACGTGGGCGGTGATTTTACCGATATCGAGGGCGAATCGTTTAATTACATCGCCCGGTGGAACGGCGCAAACTGGGAGCCACTGGGAAACGGCACCAATGCCCCGGTTCGGGCGATTGCCGTGAAAAATGATACGGTTTATGCCGGCGGAGACTTTACTCAGGCAGGCGGTGCTCCGGCCTCTTTTATCGCCATGTGGGACGGGCAAAACTGGCACCCCATGGGAGACGGTTTGGACGGCAGCGTTTGGGCCCTGTCAACCGGAGAAAAAGCCGTATACGCCGGCGGGGTTTTTACCCGGGCCGGCGGCGTACCGTGCAGTAATATAGCCAGGTGGTATACCGGCCAATGGTCGCCACTGGGAAGCGGCACAACCGCCCGTATTAATGCGTTGTTTTTTTTAAACGGCGAAATTTTGGTCGGTGGGGAGTTTAATGCTGCCGGCAACAAACCGGCGGGCTATTTTTCTATCTGGCATGAGCCTAAATTGGCGACCATCGATTATGTTTTTGATAAACCAGGATGGACGATGCTGTCGGTTCCGGTTTTGCCCTTTTATACGGACAAATTCACGATATTTGGCGCCGTTTCGCCTGGTCCTGCACTGGAATTTTTACCGCAGACCCAAAATTACAAACCGGTAACCGACCTCGAATGCGGCAAAGGCTACTGGTTTCGTATCGATAAACCGGGAATGGTGAGCATACAGGGTGAACCCCTTTACCGTCAAAAGGAACAGGTATCCGGCGGATGGCAGATGATCGGTTCCGTGTACCATCCGATATATTTTGCCGATCCGCAGGATACACCCGATCACAATGTCGCCAACCAGCTCCTCGGCTGGGATTTTACTGCTCAGACTTATATGCTTACGGATTTACTTATTCCCGGCGGAAGCTACTGGATATTTGCCGGCGGCCCCGGTGAACTGGTGCTCGATGGTTCTGTCACAACACTGTCTTCCGGCATGTCAAAAATCTTGAACGCCGACATCCTCAGTTTGAATCCGCCCAAACCTCCCACCATGGATCAACTGAAATCTGTACCCATAACCACGGAATCCTTTCAGTTACGGCAAAACTATCCCAATCCCTTTAATCCCCAGACGACCATTGAATTCTCCCTGTACCGGGCGGTTAATGTATCGGTAAAAGTTTACAATATTCGAGGAGAGTTGGTGCGCAGCCTGCAGGATCAATTCCATCCCGCCGGTTCGGTCCGCCTTCTGTGGGATGGTTGCAATGACAACGGCTCGAGGGTTCCCAGCGGTGTCTATTACGTCAAAGTCACGGCAGGGGATTACGGTATGACGATAAAAGCGGTGTTAACCAAGTAAATAAAATAATTTAAGCAACTCTATCCTTAAATGTATATCAAAAATGAACCACGAATCCAGAAAAGCACATAACCGTCAGCCGAAAATAAAACATGTGTTTAATTTTGTTACTTTTAATTACTGAGACTCATGATTTTACATTGTATAAATGTTCAAGTTTACTTACATTGTAAAAAATCGTTTTTTTATGAAAGTAAACCGATGAAAAGACTGTTTCTTATCGACGGATCTGCTCTCGTCTATCGTTCTTATTATGCATTTGTAAGAAATCCCCTCATCAACTCCAGGGGCGAAAATGTCAGCGCTGTTTTCGGCTTTACGCAGACCATGCTGAACATTATGGACAATGAAAAACCGGATTATTTCGCGGTCATATTCGACACCCCCGAACCCACATTTCGTCACAAGCTTTTCCCCGAGTACAAAGCCCAGCGTGCAGCACCTCCTGAGGACATGATCGAACAGCTTCCGCGCATTTTGGAAATGCTGGAAGTTTTGGAAATACCCAACATCTCATTGCCGGGTTACGAGGCGGATGACATCATGGGCACCTTCGCCCGCCGGGCAGAGAGGGACGGCATTCAAACTGTCCTGGTAACCGGCGATAAGGATTTTATGCAGTTGGTCACACCCAAAACCATCATTTACAATCCAAAGCGTTCTGGACAGGAGCCGGAATGGCTGGATGAAAAAGGCGTGCAGGATAAAATCGGTCTGCCGCCGGCATTGATCATCGACTACCTCGGTCTTATGGGCGATTCATCCGATAATATCCCCGGCGTGCCCAACATCGGCCCCAAAACCGCCCTGTCGCTTCTGCAGGAATACGGCTCACTTGAAAAAGTATTGGAAAACGCTAAAAATGTAACCAACAAGCGGGCCCGGGAAAATCTGGCCGCCTATACCGATCAGGCCCATCTGTCCAAAAAACTGGCAACTATTCACTGCGATGTTCCTGTGCGGCAAAAACCGTTGGATCTGCTGCCCGGACAGGTGGACAAGAACAAAGCATTTGATTTTTTCCAGCGTATGGAATTCCGCACCCTCAGCAAGCGTTTTGCACCCGAGGAAGAAAAAGTCGACACCAGATATCACCTGGTGAATACGCCTGAAAAATTTTCCCAATTTAAAAAACAATTAGAACCGGTTTTTGAATGCGCATTCGATACCGAAACAACCGATCTGGATCCTTTGCGGGCGCAGCTTGTCGGCCTGTCATTTTCATGGAAAACCGGCGAAGCGTATTACATTCCGGTCAAAGGACCCGACGACCTGACGGGAAAAACGCCGGTATTAAAAACCTCTGACGTGCTTGCGGCACTGAAACCATTTTTTGAAAATCCAAAAATCAAAAAATGCGCTCAGAATGCAAAATACGATATTCTCGTCCTGCAGCAGCACGGAATTACAGTGCAGGGCCTTTTTTTCGATACCATGCTGGCCAGCTATCTGGTCAATCCGATCATCCGCCAGCACAACCTGGATTCCCTCGCCCTGAGCTATTTTAACATTAAAAAGATACCCACCTCCAGTCTGTTGGGAAGCGGGAAAAATCAAAAAACCATGGACCAGGTTCAGGTTGAACAAGTGTGCCAGTACGCCTGTGAAGACGCCGAGGTTACTTGGCGGCTGCGGGACGCCATCGCACCCAAATTACAAAAATTGAAATTACAGTCTCTTTTTGAGACAGTTGAAATACCTCTGGTTGAAGTTTTATGCGGCATGGAAAGCGCCGGTGTCGCTTTGGATGAACTTTTTCTCGCCAAAATGTCTCAGGAACTCGGTGTGGATATGAAAAAACTGGAGCTGAAAATATACAAGCTCGCAGGAGGAAAATTTAATATCAATTCGCCCAAACAACTGGGTGCCGTGCTTTTTGAAAAAATGGGATTACCGCCGGTAAGAAAAACCAAAACAGGATATTCTACCGACGTTTCGGTATTGGAAGAGCTGGCACGTCAGCATGAATTGCCGGCGCAAATACTTGATTTTCGTCAACTAATGAAGCTTAAATCAACCTACGTAGATGCCCTGCCCCGTCTGGTTAATCCGAAAACCGGCAAGGTGCATACCAGCTACAATCAAACCGTAACAGCCACCGGCCGGCTTTCTTCCAGCGATCCCAATCTGCAAAACATTCCCATTCGGACAACCCTGGGCAGGCAGATACGCCGGGCGTTTATTCCTTCAAGCACGGATTTTGTCTTGCTGGACGCCGATTATTCGCAGATTGAATTGCGCATTATGGCCCATCTCTCCAAGGATGAGACACTTTTGGCCTCATTTTTGCATGATGAAGACGTACATAGACGAACGGCAGCCCTTGTTTTTGAAAAGGAACCGGATGAGGTAACATCCGACGAGCGCCGTAAAGCCAAAGAGGTCAATTTCGGTATCATGTACGGTATGGGTGCCTATGGATTGTCTCAGAGACTGGGCATCACGCCGGAAGAAGGAGCGGCTTTTATCGAATCATATTTTGCAAATTATCCGGGCGTGCAGGAATTTATGCTGCGCATCGTGCAGGAAGCCAGAAAAAACGGTTTTGTAACCACACTGCTCAATCGCCGGCGGTATTTACCGGAAATTAAAAGCGACAACCGGCGGATGCGGGAATTCGCCGAGCGAACCGCAATCAACACACCCATTCAGGGCAGTGCAGCGGATTTAATCAAAGTCGCCATGGTAAACATCGATCAGCAAATAAAAAAAAGAAACCTGGTTTCCAAAATGATCCTGCAGGTTCATGATGAACTTGTTTTTGATGTACACAAAAATGAGCTCGATGTTATGAAAAACTTGGTTAAAAAGGAGATGGAAGGAGCTCTGGAATTGTCCGTGCCCATAAAAGCGGATATGGGAATGGGTGAAAACTGGCTGGAGGCCCATTAACGAACCATGAATGCCATCGAATCCCCATCTGATTTGCTGAAACAGATCAAACATCTCAAGGCCAAGGTCGATGACCTGTCGAGTTTGATACAGGTAAGCAATATCATCAGTTCCACCTTTGACCTGGATGAACTTATGCAGCTGGTCATGGAAAAAGCCCAGGCGGTTATGCACGCCGAAGCCAGCTCGGTCATGCTGGTAAATGAAGAACGCGACCAGCTGGAATGTGAGGTGGCTCTGGGCGAATTCGGGGATAAAGTCCGAAGAACCATACACCTCGACAAAGGTCAGGGCGTGGCCGGCTGGGTCTGGGAGCATGAGAGGCCCATCATCGTTCCCGATGTGAGAAAAGATGAACGGTTTTACGACACCATCGACCGGTTATCGGGATTTCAAACGC
>JAFGEC010000467.1 GCA_016931775.1 Candidatus Zhuqueibacterota bacterium
CTGTGTGATTTCCCGGTTGGTGATATTGCCGTTCAGTACATCGATTTCATTTTTTGTGAGTGTTTTTGATTTGACTTTTACATCCATCAATGAAATGTTATGGATATCCCGGCCGGAAAAATGTTCGGCCAATGCATTCAAAGTCCCGGTTTTGACCCGTTTTAATATTCCGACCGTATCCTTGGGTTCCTGTGAATCACCCAGTACAAACGTACCAAAGCGTACCGGCAATGGTTTCGATCGCTCCATGTTTGAAAAATCGAGATACATTGCCCCGCCAAACGCAGCAGCAAAGTGATCCATCTGCCCGCCCGGTTCGTTGAATTCGAGAACTTCTGCACGGTGTGCCAGAATGGCAATCTGCCGCGAATTTTCCGCACGCCGGTCTCCCACGAGCTCTAACAGCAGCTTGATCCAGGCAATGACCAGCGCCGACGAACTGGATGTGCCGGAATTTATGGGAATATTTCCCCGCACAAGACCGTCAAATCCAAACGGTAAATTTATGCCCTCTCTTTTCAGAATATTGATGCCGCTGCGGAAATAATCCCGTTTACTCTGGTAAGAGATGGGCTGGTCCAGATCGATGTGCATTGAAGAATGTATATCCGGCAATTGCAAGAAAATTTTCCGGTCGGTTCTTGACTGCGCCTGGATGGAAATCCGCAGATCGATGGCGGCGGTGATCACCGGTAATCCGAGATAATCCTGATGTTCACCAAAAAGACAAATCCTGCCCGGTGCCGAAACGTTAATTTTTTTCATTTCTTTTCTGTTGAATCAGCTGCTTAAATTCCTTGAGCGGTACGAATATCCAGACGATCAGGATGATGAAACCCACCAGCCAGATACTCCAGGTTACCCAGTCAAAATACATAGCCACTCCGATACTTTTTTAATCAAATTTGAGCCGTGCCAAACCGCTCAAAAAATAAATGACCATTCCGGCGACGCAATAATAGCCTGCATGGGGCCAATCCATGGCGCTGATGAAAATTCCGGTTAAAAACAATGCCAGACCGCCAAACAGTGTAAAAAGAAAAATCCGGCCGCCTATGGATTGCGGGATAATATTGTAAACCACGGATAGCCCTTTTTCTTCTTCGGATGCCGATTTCATCGCCCATATTTTTCCAACTTTTTCGCTATTCACTCCCGATGTAATCCAGGTAACGATGGGGCAAATCAGTAACGCCGCACCCGCGCTGAAAAAAGTCGACGTGTTGTTGTCAAGACCGGCACCGAATCTTGCCAATCCGCCGGCCAGGGCGCCGGCCAGGTAACCGGCAACCGCTCCCTGCCATGTGGTGCGTTTCCACAAGAGGCCGTAAAATATCGCCACGACGAACAACGGCATATCCATGATACTGACAATGGTCAAATAGGCATCCACGGCACCACCTAAAACCGGCACCAGATAGGTAAATCCCATCATGAAAATGCCGGTGAAAATGGTCATGATACGTGCTGTTTTGAGAATGTCCTGCTTAGATGCCTGTCTATTAAAAATGCGGCCATAGATATCGTTGGTAAACATGGTCGCGACCGCATTCAAATTGGAACTGATGGTGGACATTTGCGCGGCCAGCAATCCGCAAAATACAAAACCCAATACAACCGGTGGGAGGTAGGTGGAGAGGATATATGGAATCGCCTGATCCGCGTTCTCCAGACCCGGTTTAATCACCTGTGCCGCCAGTCCGGGAATGTTCCACAGCAAAGCAAAAGGAGTGGTCACTATACCGGCCAGTACCAGGCCTTTGGCAACGGCCTTTGTATTAACACCGCCAAACGCTCGCTGTAAAAGACCCTGATCCACACAGGCCCACTGGATGCCGATAATCCAGATAGCCAGGACGAATTTCCAGTTATAATCACCGGTTTTCGGTACCAGTTCCAGATGAAGCGCCGGCAGTTTTTCCACCAGACCCGGCCACCAGCCCACAGCCGACATAACCAGCGGCAAAACGATGAGTGCACCGGCGAGCATAAAAACAAATTGCAGGGAATCGGTCAGTGCGACACTCCACATACCGCCCAGCATGGTGTAAATGATGGTGATGATGGAAAAAAGTATTACCCAGAAGGTAAACGATTCAAATCCGGTTATGGTTTGTGCAGCAATGACAGCCGTATACAGTACGACACCTAGCCAGAATGACAGGCGGAAAATCCATAAAAAACCAACCATGTAACGGACCACGGAATTATACCGCATTTCCAGAAATTCCGGAATGGTGCGAACACGCAAGCGCCTCAGAATGGGAATGACAAACAGTCCGGCAAAAACCAGTGCCATATTTCCGGTCCAGGTCTGCCAGATAATGGAAATTCCATGCTCATACGCGACACCGGCCTGGCCCACAAAACTGTATAAATTCACATTGGTTGCGGTGATGGTTGCCGCCAGAATAAACGGCGTCAACTGGCGGCCGGCGAGGTAAAAATCATCCGGATCACCTACCCATCGGTAAAAAACCGAACCGGCCCAGAATAAAAAGGCCATAAAAAGTGCAATAATGGCGTAATCGATTCCTGCCACAACGATCTCCCTAGTTTGCCGGAGGCATCATATTTTAATGATAATTTTCTTTTTATACAACCAGTAGCATAAATACCATTCCACACCCCAGATCACCAGTGCGGTCAGTAATTTTATGACGGATTCCGGTGTGCCGAACCAGCCGAGAATTCCATCCGTAAATATATGTACAAAACCGTTGAACCACTGGCCCCCCAGGGTTTGGCTGAACATGTATATAAAAATCGGACTCATACCCACGATGGCGAAAAACAGGGTCCACTTTTTATAGCCCTTCACGTCGATGAACCAGTAGGAGAGAGCCAGGGTAAGCAAACACCAACCGCCCGACGCGATAACAAAAGAACTTGTACAAATTCGTTTGATGATCGGCGTGACACCGGTCCAATCCAGACCGTAACCTGCCACGAGACCGGCGATACCTGCAATAACGAATATTTTTATTTTCTCAGTTTCCGTCCGTTCACTTAATAATATTTTCCCGGCCAGAACGCCCCAGATGGTATGAGCTGCCGTCGGAATACAGTTGATGGCCACCCAGTGACCGCCGGACAGTTTTCCCATAAGCAGCATATCCATCCAGGAACCAAAATTCTCATCGGCTACAAATGGCTGGTTAAATCCCTCAACGGGCCAGAACCGGTACAACAGTTCGGTCAGCAGGAGCAGACCAAATGAAATCAAAAGCTGGGTACGTATTTTTAATTTAAAAATTAAAAACGCAATCATGATGGTTACCGATAACTGTGACAGCACGTTCCACAGTTCCCAGACCAGTTTTTTGTTGTAACCGCAGTGTAAAACCACACCCAGAAGCAGCAGCATCAAGCATCGGTATAAAAAATGCTTGAAATTATCCGTCCAGGTTGCCCCGAGTTTTAAACGTTTGGTGATGGAAAATGCCATCGCCACTCCAACGATGAACATAAAAAACGGTTGGATGAGGTCCCAGAAGCGCAAACCGTTCCAGGGATGATGGTCAAATTGCTGAATGATGGCGGCAAAAAAGCCGCTTTCGGGAGCCATGTCATGCAAAGCGGAATAAACACCGGCGCCTTCGGCGATGAGTAAAAACATCGTCATGCCGCGATAAAAATCCAGTGATTGAAGACGTGCCGTTTTTAATGGGGGAGACAACGTTTCCATAAAAGTCACCTTTTGTTTGAGACAATTTCTGCAAATCGTTTTAATACGGTGTGTGAATAAGGTGTTTCCTGCAATCCTGTGATGAGCCGGGCTGGATCCTGGCCTTCCGCCAGTAATTTTTGTGTCGTGGCTTGAATATAGGCCGCGGTAATTTTTTGATTAAATTCCGGGTGAAACTGCACTCCCCAGGTTAGGGGTGGGAAAAAATAAGCTTGTACGGGCTCTTTTATACTTTTCGCCAACACACGGGCACCGTGGGGTAATTGTACAACCGATTGCGAATGGGTCACAAACGCATCAAACTGGGGCGGCAAGTGTCCGAACAAAACGTCGTTCTGGTAATTCGGCTGACATAAAATTTTTACCGAGCCGAATTCGGCACCATTGGGATTAAAATCCACTTTGCCGCCCAGAGCATGTGCCATAAGTTGATGTCCGTAACATATCCCCAGCATTGGTACACGAGCTTTTACAATTTGCGGAATCCATTCTGCCGTCCGCGCGCTCCAGTCACGATTTTCCGTGACATTGGCATGTGCACCGGTGAGCACAATACCTGAAAATTCGGCCGGATCGGGAAGATGTTCCGAAAGAAAGGGGTGGACGTTCTGAAATTTATCCTGCGGCAAAGCCATACGGGCGATAATCCAGTCGTCAAAGTCGCCTTGGGAGTCTTGCAGAGATTTGAGGGTGCGGCCAAGTTTTACAATAAGTATCGGTTTGATATTCAATTCCTTTTACCGGTAGTTACGAATTCAATACGTCACTCGGAAAGAATCGGAAAAATATACAAAATTTTATATAGAGTTCAAATATAAAAAAGTCCGGGTAAAAATATTTGAATTTAAATTAAAGATGATCTTTTTATTCGAATCCGCGGACACCTGGGATTTGATCTAATTTTTTTTAAATATATTCCCCACCCGAAACTGAGCTTATGCCCAGTTGCCTAGGTTTTTCTTGCATAAAATCCAAAGTTTTTTAAATTATTAGTATATTTACAGTGTTAATTCACGCACCTTTTGGCAGGATTTCAAGACAGCGCTACATATTTTAGAATTACAACTTTACAAACTCTTCTTGTCAAGTAATGTTCGACTTGTCCTTTAAATGTCAGCAATATTATCTATTTCGTACAAGTTTTGTAGGGAGATCAGACCATGACAATTAATTTAGGTTTGTTTGATTCTTGCTGCAAAATAGTGATTTTATGCCTTTTTTTCAGCGCTGTTTTTGTCTTCGCTCAAACCGGTAACATTGATCCGGTTAATAAATGGGCGTGGAGCACCACCACCGGATGGATCAATTTCCGTCCTGCTAACAGCTGCGTGACCGTATTTCTTGACCACCTTGAAGGTTGTGTATGGGGAGAAAATATCGGCTGGATTCGTATGGGGACACACACTGGCGGATCACCGCATCCCTACGGCAACACTTCCAATGCTTATTACGGTGTCAATATCGATCCCACGGGACAGATGTCCGGTTATGCCTGGAGCACCAATACCGGCAGTGATTTTTTACGGATTACCGAAACAATGATACCGGCCCGTGGTTCGGCGACGATGGGAGCTTCCTATCAGTATATTGATCGGCCTGAAAAAACGGCAATTATGTATATCGATCGGAAGACATCGGTATGAACGGCAATAGTACATTTCACGATACATTAAACGTGGTTGTTACAGGCATCGAGTCGGAAACCGCACGGTTGCCGCAAAAATACCAATTGTATCAAAATTATCCCAATCCGTTTAATCCGACAACACAGATCACTTATGATCTGCCTGTCGATGGTGAGCGAACGATCACAATTTATAATGTTCACGGCACATGGATACGTATGTTGTTAGCTGGCCGATATCAGGCCGGAAGCGGTTTTGTGATGTGGGACGGCAATGATACGAAAGGCGAAGCAGTGCCAAGCGGCCTGTATTTTTACGGGATGACATCTTCCGGCTTTGATAAAACGCTCAAGATGGCTCTCGTTAAATGATGTATTTGCAGTTATACAAGTACAAATGGAAAGGATTATGAAACGTATTTTCAGACTTTGTATTTTTTTCGGTATTTTAACAGTTATACTATTCAATCGCTCGTTATATGCAAAGCGGTATATGGAAAAACTCGACCGAGGTGTGGTCGCAGTCCGGTTAACTAACGGCGATGTATTCGTTTCATGGCGAATGCTCGGTACGGACCCGTCAACGATTGGTTTTAATGTGTATGGTGATTCAGCGCGACTCAACTCAGCTACAATAACAAATTCAACGAATTATGTGGACGGTAAAGGGGAGAGCGGTACCTATTTTGTCAGACCGGTGATCAAAGGACAGGAGAGGGAAGGATCCGCTGCTGTAACTGTTTGGGAACAGAATTACCACGATATCCCAATACAGAAACCACCTAACGGCCGTACACCCAAGGGAGAGATTTATAACTATTCTGCAAATGATTGCAGTGTCGGTGATGTCGACGGTGATGGTGAATATGAGATTTTTTTAAAATGGGATCCAAGTAATGCCCAGGATAATTCAAACGATGGATATACGGGCAATGTCTTTATTGATGCATACAAACAAGATGGTACTTTCCTGTGGCGCATCGATCTGGGAGTCAATATCCGTGCCGGTGCGCATTATACTCAATTTATGGTCTACGATCTTGACAGCGATGGAAAAACCGAGATGGCGTGCAAAACAGCGGACGGTACCATTGATGGCGTGGGTAAAGTGATCGGTGATGCGGACGCGGATTTTCGCTCCTCTGTCGGTCGTATTTTAGTGGGACCGGAATATATGACCATCTTTGACGGAAAAACCGGAGAAGCACTCGTTACGACCGACTATGTTCCGCAACGAGGCAATATAAATGATTGGGGGGATAATTACGGCAACAGATCGGACCGTTTTCTGGCGTGTATTGCCTATCTCGACGGCGTGGAACCCAGTCTGGTCATGTGCCGTGGGTACTATCTGGGACGGGACGGGCGAACCGGCCGAACCGTCCTGTCGGCGTGGGATTGGCGTAAAGGTAAACTGACAAGTCGCTGGGTCTTTAATGCCGGTCCGACGATAAACTATAGTTATCTTGGTCAGGGAAATCATAACTTGAGCGTCGGAGATGTCGATCAAGATGGATTTGACGAAATTGTATATGGTGCCTGTTGTATCGATCATGATGGAACAGGGCTTTGGAGCACGGGTTTGGGACACGGCGATGCCTTGCATCTCTCAGATTTTAATCCTGAACGACCGGGGCTGGAAGTATGGGGTATCCATGAGGGTGATAACAATCCCGGTGGTGCACTGCTTGCTGCCGAATCCGGGGATATCCTCTGGATAACGGGAAACAATGATGCCGGTCGGGGTGTTGCGGCAGACCTGAATCCCCACTTTTTAGGTGCCGAGTGTTGGGGTGGAACTGTCGGATTACGTAGTATTACCAACGAAAGTGCGGGGAATACACCTTCGTCGGCCAATCACGTAATATGGTGGGATGGTGATGTGCTTCGTGAACTTTTGGATGGTACTTCTATAACAAAATATAGCGGACTTAACCTGCTCAGAGCAACCGGTTGTAACTCGAATAACGGGACGAAATCAAATCCTTGCCTGCAGGTCGATTTATTCGGCGATTGGAGAGAAGAAGTCATTTTTAGAACGGCTGCAAATGATCATTTGCGTATTTTTACGACAACTATCACGACGAGTCAACGTTTCTATACTCTTATGCATGATCCCCAATACCGATTGAGTGTCGCCTGGCAGAATGTGGCTTATAATCAGCCTCCTCACACCGGCTTTTACATGGGAGATAATATGAGCACACCCCCGGTTCCCGACATCCAGTATTACGACGGCAGCCATGTACCCTTTTCTCCGGATGATGACGGTCAACAGATACCGGATAAAATTCTCCTCGAACAAAATTATCCAAATCCATTTAATCAAAATACCGAGATTATTTTTTCTCTGCCAAAGCAAGCACATACAACATTAAAGCTATATAATTCAACCGGTCAGCTGGTGGCGACGCTAGTCGATCAAAATAAAAACAAAGGTCTCCATAATGTGATATTTAATGGCCATGAATTACCCTCCGGTGTATATTTCTACGAACTCCGGTCAAACGAGAGCAGCCGAATGAAAAAAATGTTGCTGATGAAATGAGACGGTAGAGATAATTCTAATTTACTATTTTTATTGTTTATCTGCTTGCATCTGTACAAATACCTTGTATCTTTTTCCTGATATTTGTATTATAGCCCAAATAAAGCCCCCTGAATTGCCGTAAACATGCGTAAAAGATGTCGGCAATGAATACAGACCGAATACTTTATGTTTTTCGAGGTGCATATGGCTCAATTTATTTCTGATCCCAAATCCGGGACACGAATATCAACGGTACAAACCGTTTTTTTGGTTTTTTTGCGTATTGTCATCGGCTGGCACTTTTTGTATGAAGGTACAGCAAAACTATTCACTCCCGATTGGACAGCTGCTGGCTATCTGGAAATGTCGCGCTGGATTTTTGGTGGTTTTTTTCAATGGATTGCGTCAAATCCTGCTGCTCTGCAAATTGTCGACTTTCTTAATATATGGGGTCTGATTCTGGTCGGATTGGGATTGATGTTTGGATTGTTTACACGTATCGCTGCTGTTGCGGGGATGGTGATGCTGGCGTTTTATTATCTGGCCCATCCTCCGCTTTTAGGCTTGGATTTTGGGGCAGTTTCTGAGGGGAGTTATCTGTTAGTCGACAAAAATCTGGTCGAGTTTTTTGCGCTGTCGATTGTTGTTTTATTCCCCTCAGTACAACAGTATGGATTGGATCGGTTGCTGACGCAAAAGAGGGCAATCAAACAAGTACCGGAAGCCAAGTCAACCGACTCAAAAGCCCGTATATTCGCAAGCCGCCGTGCGATCGTCAAAAGTCTGGTGGGTTTGCCTGTGTTTGGTGCTTTTACGATTGCCATGTTAAGGAAGAAGGGCTGGGAAAGTTATGAGGAAAAATTTCTCGAGGACAATCCGGACGGTGTGACCAGTGCAACGGTTAAAAGTTTTAATTTTACGGAGCTGAAGGATCTCAAACAACCTGTGGATAAAGCGCTTATTGCCGGGATGGAATTTAGCCGGATCATTTTGGGCGGCAATCTCATCGGCGGATGGGCACACGCCAGAGACCTGATATATGTGTCAAAGCTGGTCAAGGCTTACCACCACGATGAAAAGGTGTTTGAGACTTTTTACCTGGCAGAAAAGTGCGGGATTAATGCCGTTCTCACCAATCCGCTTTTATGCCGGGTTATCAATGATTATTGGCGGCGCCGGATCGGCCACATCAAATTTATTTCCGATTGCGGCGGCAGTGATTTGATAAAAATGGTAAAAAAATCCATTGATAACGGCGCAGCGGCCTGCTATGTACAAGGCGGAACCGCCGACGATCTCGTCAACCGCGGCCAGTTCGATCTCATCGCCACGGCGCTAGATATCATTCGGCAAAACGGTCTTCCTGCCGGTATCGGTGCACATTATCTGGAGACGGTTCAACAGTGTGTAGAAAAAGGATTGCAGCCTGATTTCTGGATGAAAACATTGCATCATAAAAATTACTGGTCTTCGGAATCCAGTTCCGAACATGACAATATTTATTGCCGAAAACCTAAAGAGACCGTCCAATACATGCAGAATATCCAACAACCCTGGATTGCCTTTAAAACTCTGGCTGCCGGTGCTATTCAACCCGCCGATGGTTTCCGATATGCGTTTGAAAACGGCGCCGATTTTCTTTGTGTGGGAATGTATGATTTTCAGATCGTCGAAGATTGTAATATAGCAATGGATATTTTGAAGGATCCCTCCCTGGTCAGAACACGTCCCTGGTATGCGAAGGAGGGAGCATGAGGGC
>JAFGEC010000053.1 GCA_016931775.1 Candidatus Zhuqueibacterota bacterium
ACCGAAGGTCATCCGGACAAGATGGCCGATCAAATTTCGGATGCGGTACTGGATGCAGTGTTGAAGGATGATCCGAACGGCCGTGTGGCCTGTGAAACATTCGTCACCACTGGATTGACGCTCGTCGGTGGTGAAATTACCACAAATACATATGTGGATATACCCGCCGTTGCCCGTCAAACGATCAAGGGAATCGGTTATACCAACGCACATTATGGCTTTGACTATCAAACATGTGCTGTATTGACCACGATCGATCAGCAATCCTCGGATATTGCCATGGGCGTGGATCGTGAAGGCGCCGGTGATCAGGGGATGATGTTTGGCTTTGCCATTGATGAAACACCTGAACTCATGCCATTACCCATAATGCTTGCCCATAGATTGACGGAACGTTTAGCGAAAACACGTAAAGAAGGCATTATCCCTTATCTGCGTCCGGACGGCAAATCACAGGTCTCTGTTCGATATGACGAAAACGGGCCGGTAGCCGTTGAAACAGTTGTGATCTCTACACAGCACGAGCCGGATGTTACCAACAAGCAAATTCGCGAAGATGTCATCGAAAAGGTCATTTCGCTGGTCATCCCAAAAAATCTTATGCCTGGCAATGGTCCTGTCATTCATGTCAATCCGACCGGCCGGTTCGTTATCGGCGGACCTCAAGGAGACGCGGGTCTGACCGGGCGAAAAATCATTGTTGATACCTACGGCGGTTATTCCCGCCATGGCGGTGGTGCATTCTCGGGAAAAGATCCGACGAAGGTTGATCGTTCGGCAACTTATGCCGCTCGCTATGTTGCGAAAAATATTGTGGCCGCAGGACTGGCTAAAAAATGTGAAATACAGCTGGCATACGCTATCGGCGTAGCCGAACCGGTTTCCATATTCGTTGATACTTTTGGAACAGGTAAAATACCCGAAATTGAAATTTCCCAACTCATACGGAAAAACTTTAATCTGACACCAAAGGGCATTATTACTATGCTCGACCTGCGCCGTCCTATTTACCAAAAAACGGCAGCCTATGGACACTTTGGAAGAGAAGAGGCCGGATTCCCATGGGAAAAAACTGACAAGGTAAAGGACCTGGCCTCGTGAATCAGTCTATTGTAAAAATATTTAATCATCAGATTAAAGCACAAAAAATATTCATTGCCTTACTGATTATTTTTTTCATTCTGGAACTGATTCTTTTCAGTAAACACACCTGGCCTCTTTTGAAAGAGGAAAGTGACGGTATCGGTTTTATGATGAGAGCAACCGGTCCTGTTTTTCAAGAGCAAAGACAGGGCCCAGGTTACTCATTGGCAATCCGGTTGCTGAACTTCACAGGTATGGATTTGTATACATCGGCAAAGGCGGTGTCACTGATTTTTGGGATTGTACTTATTTACGCCGTCTGGAAGCTCATCATGACGGTGAGCAGCAAACCGCATTTATCGCTATTTGCTGTTTTTCTTTTTATTTTTCACCCGGCCATCATAACAGGAAGTGTGATGATCATGAGCGATATTATGGCGGCGGCTTTGTTTTTTACTTGCCTGATTTTGATCCTCTCACACGAAAAACTCAAAGCCGGACATTTTCTTCTTGCTGGTATTGCAGCCGGGGCTGCATATCTCACCCGCTCTATTTATATCGTCCTGTTGGCACTTCCGGTTCTGCACGGTTTTTTGATACCCGGTAAAAATAAACTGCAAAATAAAATATTTCACGCTGCATTATATCTGGCTGGATTTATACTTATTTCTATACCCTGGTTTATTTACCTCCATCAAACCAAAGGCAATCCTTTATGGACAATGAATCATCTCAATATTGCCTTTAAAATGTTTGAAAATGGCCGGGATTGGAATGTTTTTCCCACACAGGACCAATATGGCAGCGTTTTTAATTTGTTTGCCTCGAGTCCTATGCTGTTTATCAAAAGCTGGGCCAAAACACTTTTATCTTTTCCTGCTGAATTGATCAAATTATTTCCTGTTTTTGGTGTTTTTGCCGTCTTTGGTTTTTTTTATTGGATATCAAAACTTGAAAACAAAAAAATAATTCTGCTGGTGATACTTGGCCTGTATGGTGCGTTGGTCAGCTTAGTGTGGCTCAACGAAAGATTCTTGCTCATTTTTATTCCCTTGACGGCTGTTTTTATTGTTACAGGACTCTCGGCGATTCCACCATTTATATCCGTTCAGTTTAAAAAACGAAATCTTGTACTTCCGCTGACATTTTTGGTGTATTCCGTGAGCCTGCTGCTTTTCTCTGGATTTGTTGTCAAATCAATTCCGCAATTTTTAGGGAACCAGCCGTTGGAATACCAAAAAGCTGCGTTGTGGCTAAAACAAAACGCTCAACAGGGTGAAAAAGTGCTGGCTGCAAAACCACATATCCCATTTTTTAGCGACACTGAATGCCTGTTTTTTAGAATGTATAAAATACAAGATACAAATTTGGAAACGCTGAGCACGGTTTTACAAGAAGTGAATCCCGATTATATAATTTTCGACGAACGTTACAGCGCAAAAGAATTTCCACAACTAAAAACACTGGCTGATCCGCAAAACAATCCCTTAAAAAGTGAATTACGAGAGGTTTTTTACACTCAATCACCTCAAAAACTGGTCATTTACCGTTATAACAAAAAGAATTCTGAAAAAAGTGATTTTTCGCAAGATAATAATTAAAAACATTGATTACTATACAACGGAGGTTGGATGAATTACGATATTCACAATATTGAGCTTGCCGGAGAAGGAAAACGGCGTATTGAATGGGCTGAAGGAGATATGCCGGTACTTCGCCAGGTAAAGGAAAGATTTGAAAAAGAAAAACCGTTGCAAGGGAAAAAAATGTCGGCATGCCTGCATGTAACAGCCGAAACCGCCAATCTGGCACGGACGCTCAAAGCTGGCGGAGCCGATCTGGTATTGTGTGCGTCAAATCCTCTCTCCACCCAGGATGACGTTGCCGCTTCCCTCGTTAAAGATTTTAACATTCCAGTCTATGCCATATTTGGTGAGGACAACAAGATATATTATAAACATATCCACGCAGCGATTGCACACGGTCCGGTGGTGACGATGGATGACGGTGCGGATCTGGTTTCCAATATTCACTCCGATTATCCCGAAATCGCCAAAAACGTTATCGGCAGTATGGAAGAAACGACCACGGGTGTTATCCGGCTGCGCGCGATGGCGAATGACGGCGCTTTAAAGTTTCCGGTAATTGCCGTAAATGATGCCACAACCAAAAACCTGTTCGATAATCGCTACGGCACCGGTCAATCGACGGTCGACGGTATCATCCGTGCGACCGATATTTTACTGGCCGGGAAAAACGTCGTGGTTGCCGGTTACGGATGGTGCGGAAAAGGCTTTGCCATGCGGTGCCACGGTATGGGTGCCAATGTCATCGTCACTGAAGTAGATCCCATACGCGCCCTCGAAGCGGCTATGGATGGTTTCCGTGTGATGACCATGATTGAAGCGGCTAAAATCGGCGACCTGTTCTGCACTCTCACCGGCGATATCCATGTCATTCGCGGAGAGCATGTTAAACTGATGAAGGATGGTGCCATTGTGGCCAATTCCGGCCACTTTAATGTCGAAATTAATATCGATGAGATCAAAGATCTTGCTGTCGGCGAACCGGTCGAGGTGCGCCATTTAGTGGACCAGTACACACTGCCCAACGGTAATCGTATTCGCTTATTGGCAGACGGAAGATTGATTAACCTGGCGGCTGCCGAAGGGCATCCGGCCTCTGTAATGGATATGAGCTTTGCCACCCAGGCTTTGGCTACGGAATGGGTCGTTCAGAATGCCGGCAAGCTCGAGGTCAAGGTTCACAATGTCCCCACAGCCATCGAAGACTGGGTTTCACGCTTAAAATTATCCAGCATGAAAATCGAGATCGATGAACTCACAGAAGAACAAAAAGAGTATTTAGCATCTTGGGAGATGGGAACATGATAATAACTAAAAACGGCTTGTTCTTAATCATCACCATCGGCCTTATAGCGCTGATGGTGATGGGCCTTGGTTCCTGTTCGAAAAAAGAGCAGGATTCACAACTCACTGCGGACGAAAATGTCGGTACGATCTCACCCGACGAAAAGGAAGGTTCGATAACAGTGGAGGAGTCTGTTCAGGTTGATCTGGCGGTACTTGAAGCTGAATTGGTTCCCAAGCTGCTGGAAATTGAAAAAAGCATTATGACCGATCCCACCAATGTTGAACTACGAAGACAATTCGTTGAAGCTGCCACAGATGAAGCTGTAAAAAAAATTCGCGCCGTGGGCATCGGAAAACCTCCTGAGACCGGCCAGGAAAGTGAAACCGTCCTTAAACTCGTAGAAAGAGCAGCTATTGTCGATAGTTATCGCTGGCTGGCATACCTGCAAAAATGGAGCAAAGATCCGTCACAACCGGATTTCGGCAGCTTGAGTGGCGATTTGCCCGCGTCGCATATTCTTTTCGTAAAACCGACTCCCGAACAGGGTGCTATCGCCCTGGTGGAAACGGATCTTTAAATCTAAAGTGGTAAAAACTTACAAGTATATCTTGTTGTGCCTGTTATTCTTTTTGGTAAAAATAGCCGGCACCGCCGAAAATTTAAACAACGCCCGCGCTTTTGCCCTTGGGGGGGCATACAGTTGCCTGGCTCGTGGCGCTGAATCATCGTTGTGGAACCCGGCAAACCTTTCCTATAACAGTGGAAACCGGCTGAGTATTTCCATACTTGGTTTTGGCGTTTCCGCATACAACAACGCCTTTAATAACAGACATTATGTTCGTTACAACGGTGCATACCTGGACCAGGCTGCCAAAGCCGATATTCTCAATATTCTGCCCGATAATGGTCTACATGTGAATATTCGCAGTGATATACAGACAATTGGAATCGGATTTGGCCCTTTTGCGTTCACTGTACAGGGCAGGGCCGCCGGAGAAGGCACAATGGATAAAGACTTGTTCGATCTGGCATTTTACGGCAACCAGTTGGACAGGCTCTATACTCTGGAACCGGCCAACGGTAGCGCAGTGGCAATGGAGACCGTATCTTTTTCCTATGGCCATTATATCCCGACCGACATTAATTATATTTCACACCTGGGTGTGGGGGCAACACTTAAATATGTACACGGTGAGTACTACTCTCATATTTTACACAGCAAAGCCCGTACAATAACCCGGTTATCTTCTGCAGAAGCAGCCGGTGAACTGTCCATGCGCACAGCGACAGGCGGAAACGGTATCAGTCTGGATATCGGTATGACGGTCATCGTCAACGAAAAATTACACCTGTCTCTTTGTGCCGACAATCTTTTATCATCCGTTAACTGGAATCATAATCCGCAGCAAGCCCTTTTCGATTTCGAATTATTTGCCCCTGAAGTCGGCGAGCTGCTTATCCAGTCCGATGCAGTTGACTCTATTTTTATATCAAACGATTCCACTTTTGATATTCACGCCTTTTCCACAACACTGCCACAGTCGCTCCGTCTGGGGGCCATGTACAAAATAACCAGGTTTGTGTTGACGGCTGAATTGTACCAGGGTTTCGCAAAGACGGCGTTTACTTCCACACTCCCGCGAATGGCACTCGGCAGCGAATATACGCCGGCAAAATGGTTAAGGCTCAGACTGGGTCAAACCATTGGCGGAGAACAGTTTTACATGTTTTCTTATGGATTCGGATTAGTTTTTGGCCCGTTCAGGTGGGATATTTCCGGACGCTCGATACGCGGATTCCCCATCGGCGCAGCGAAAGGAATAGGCGCGGCAACAAGCATGTTTTTATTTTTCTAAATTTTCAAACTTTTTTTACTTTAACCACCACAAATGTGATATCATCATCCGGAGGACGTCCTTTGCGCCACTTTTCACCCAGTGCCAGTAATTCATCAATGATGGCCTGCGGTGCTTTGCGGGCGTTTTGTTCAAAACAGTCTCTTACCCGTTCGAATTCCAGTGCTTCAAAATCATCATTAAACAATTCCGGAAATCCATCTGTCATAAATAACAGTGTGTCGCCGGGGAACAAATTTACACTCTTTTGTTGGTAGGGAAATCCGGTAAATGCACCCAGGGGCATTCCCTTAATTATAATCTCTTCCAATTGACCGCTTTTGTCACGAAAGACAAGGACCGGTGGCATGCCTGAAGCGGAAAGTATCATTTTATGCCCGGTTATACGGGCCAGGGTCATGGCCATGTACAAATTGCGAAAATTCATCCTCTTGATCATTTTTGTACAATGGTTGAAAAAATCGGGAATGTAAAAACTCTGGCTCGCCGTATTAAACAAACTCTTCATAAGCGCCACCATAATGCCGGCCTTGGTACCGTGACCGGTTGCGTCTCCCACTCCCAGAGTCAACGATCCATCTTCTGCTTGTAAAAAATCATAATAGTCACCGCCGACTTCGGTAGCGGTTTCGATGAAAACGGCAATATCAAGGTGCTTTACATCCGGCAAGTGTTTGGGCAGCATTGAAAGCTGCAGTTTTCGGGCTTCTTCCAGGTCAAAGGTCTTCCGCTCGATATCGGCTTGTTTCAGGCGCCTTTCATACTCTTTCTCACAATCCTGCTTTTCTTTTGATATCTCATTCTGTACCGACTGTAACAATAAAAACGCAAGCCGCACGATCCATAAACCCGTGACAAGTAAAACAGCAGGAATCCAAACAGCATAAAATGGTATTTTCTCGCCTATTATCAAAAGTAAAACCGACAAGGAAACAAAAATGACGGTGGAATATAAAAAAGGCTTAATGCGCTTGAAAAAATAAAATATCAAAAGGACAATCGTAACAGTAGCAAACACCGTGGTAACAAGAAGGAAACCAGGGAAAACCGCCTTCTGAACCACTGTGTTACTCTCTGCAAGCTGACCGGTGGCGGCTAGGCTTTGAATTTCAGCCATAAATCCCGGTTTTATTATGGAACATAAAATACTCGTCAATCTATTCAAGTCATTAAAAAACATAGAATCTTCTTTCCACACTCATTTTTCAGGTAACATCGACAAGATGATGGATTCTGTTTACAGTCGCATCAATATCTGTGAAATCATCAATAGTGATCTTTATTGCATCCTGGGGACATACCGCCACACACCGCCCGCATCCACGGCAGCCGTTTTTAATGACGGCCTTGCCATTTTCCAGACGTATGGCATTTACAAAACAAATACCATTCGTACATGTACCGCATCCGGTACATTTTTCCGTTACTTTTACATGCACACCCGGCATGCGTGTAACGCTGCCGGAAATTCTACTCGATAAATTCGGCAGCATTTTCCATAAACAGCAGCAAGGGCAGCAATGACAAATTGTCAACAATCGGGTGCCCGGACCAATATTTAGCCAAACGGTGTCCAGTTTGTTCCGACCGATAAGATGGACCAAACCGGCCTCCCGACATTTTCCAACATGCTGCAGGGCCTCCTGTTTCGAAACCAGCTTGCCGAGTTTGGGATTAATACCCAGTACCGCGTCTCCCAAAAACAGGCATCCCAAATCTTGTGGGTAATCCCGGCAGTTGGAGGCGAGGCGGCAAATACACCGATCCATTATCCATAAATAATTTGCCCGCAGAATAAAAGTGTCAACAACTGTATTAGGACACACCATACTCGGTGGTTTCCGTATCCGGTGATTCACTTCAACCACCGTATTTCCCGGTAGGTATAATATATCATCCCGGTGGAACAGATACCGGCGGATTAAAAATCCCAAAAAGGGGAATTTGGTCAGTTTGGCCAACGTGAATCGAAATGGAAATCCAAACTTTAATAGCCTGATCATCAAGCTGGAATAACTCATGGTTTATACCTGATCACATTAACGGTAAAAGTACAAATATCATCGGATCCCAAATCATATGCGAAATCAGTACGGGAACCATGCTTCCTGTTTTCCAGTATATTCCGCCCCAAAATAGACCGCAGACTGCTGCGGCGAGTATCAAGACGGGATTTTGTGTCGGTACATGCACAAGGGTATAAAAAAATGTCGCCAGCAACAGCGCATAACTCTTTTTTATTCGCAATCCTAATTGTTTTTGTATCAATCCGCGCCAAAAAACCTCCTCACCAAATCCAATAGGGAAAAACAGCAAAACACCCACTATCCAAAGCGGTAACGCCTTTTTATTAACATATACCGCCGATATAAAACCTGAACTGCCGGAAAAAACACCTGGCGATAATTTTGCCAGATTTATCAACAACCATTGACCCACCAGAAAGATCAGATACAATAAAAGAGCCGATAAAATACCGATGATAAAATTTTTAACCGTCAACTCTTCTCGGTGTAAAATATCACCATCAAACCAGAAAGCCAGACCGCTGAGCAGCAGCGTACTCGAAGCCATCATCAACCAAAAGTTGAACGGACGTCGTACAAATATCATAAACCATAAAGAAGCAGCCACTGTTATACAGCAGATCAGAAATACAACCGGTTGTCCGCGCACTTTCTCCTTCATTTACCCGATCACAAAATGCTGAATCAGAATCGCTGACAAAAACAGAACACCGAATGCCGTATGGAACTGAGCCGTGGCCGCATCGATAACCGCAAATTCTTGCGGTTCAAGATTTCTTTTGTTCCTTACCATCCTTATCAGTTTAACCGCCAGAGGTAAAGAAAGGAATGTAACAAAGGCCAAGGGTGTCAGGTTGACAGCCAGTATGAGAACCACAGTTATTACATAGGCGCCAATGATAAGCCCATAATACATCACTTTAGCGTATTTTTCACCCAAAACCATTGCAAACGTCTTGATGTTCACGACTGAATCGTTGGCAATGTCGCGCAGATTATTACCGTGCAGCACAGCATCCACAAGCAAACCCAGGGGCAGGGCGTATAAAACCGGTATCCACGAAAATTGGCCGGTTTGTACGTAAAAAGCACCCAGTGTCATTGCCGAACCAAATGAGATGAATACGGCAATATCACCCAGGGCATGATATTTAAATGAAAAAGGTCCGGCAGTATAAAATATTCCTAAAACAGCACCAATCACCACAAGATAGATGAGAAATATGCCGTTCGGGACAACCGCGATTAAATATATTCCGATCGCGGCCGCAATGGCCAGGGTTAACCAGGCCGCCCTTAATATCTGTACCGGCAGCAACGATCCGTCCACCAGCAGGCCACTGGATCCAAACGTGCCCTTGCGGTCCACACTATTTTTAAAATCATAATAATCTGATAAAAGATTTGCACCGGCATGTGCGAGAACACATCCGATGGCTGTCAATATAAAATTAATCCGATTAAACCGGACATCCGGAATTTCCGAAATCGCAATAACCGCACCCAAAATCGGCGGCAAAATACTCACTGTGAAGGAAAATGGCCTTACCGCCCGCCACCACATGGAAACTTTCATTCATTCCTCCAGACACAAGTCGTTAAAACATGCAACATATTTTTGTCTAATTTACTATGATACACCAAAAAAATAAAATAATTCATTTATACCTTTTCCGCAATAATTAAATGAACCAATCCGAAAAACATGGAATATTTTTCAACACATGTAAACCCGGTTTCCTGCAAAAGCCTCATAAATTGCCCGGGTGTTAAAAATTTATGAATTGACTTGTACAGGTACCGATAAGAAGAAAGTTGACCGGACAGGATAAAACCAAGCACCGGAAAAACCGTTCGTTGATAGACTGTCAAGAGTATCCTGGTAAACAGATTCCCGGGTTGATAAAAATCCAGTGCGTATATGCGGCCGCCGGATTTTAAAAGAAAGGCAAGCAAAATCAAGTTTTGTCTCAAATGGACAAAATTCCGGAATCCGAATGCGCAGGTAATGGCGCTAAAAGTGCCGGCCCGGAAAGGTAAAAAAGTCACTGCCCGAACGGTATTCATATCTTTGTCGGCTTTAAGTTTGAATATGTGCAGCATTTCCGCCGAGGGATCTGAACCGACAACAAAATAAGCCGGATTGGTCCGTTTCATCGCAATGGCCATATCACCCGAGCCGCAGGCAAGATCAAGCACATTGACCGGTCCGTTGGAATATTGATCCGCTAAAATCCTCGCTGTTCTGCGCCGCCATAACAGGTCCAATCCCAGGCTTGCCCAATGGTTAAACGCGTCATAGGCTTTGACCACTGCACCGTCAAAAATAAAGTGAGAATACTTTACCATTCGAATTGATCCGATATCACATCCTTGTCCACAATCTGTCCAGGCCGCGTTAAAATGCCCGGCCACAGCTTTCTGCCGGGATAAATGGACGTATGTACACCGGTTTGAACACCGTCTGCTAAAATAGCGCCCATCTTGCGCCGCTCGGTAGAAACCTTGGCACCTTTAATTATTGAATACACAATTCCGTCATCATGGCGGTGATTGGCGGTGACCGTTCCCGCACCCAGATTGCATCCGGCGCCCATCACACTGTCTCCGACATAACTTAGATGACAGATATTACAATTTTCCATTATTATCGAGCTTTTTATTTCAACGGCCTGACCGATCCGGCAATTATTGCCGATTGCCGTGTATGGACGCAGATAACAGTTTGGGCCGATGGTACAGCCGTCGCCGATGAAAACAGGTCCTTCAATGTAGACACCTGACTTTATAAAACTTTTCTCACCAATTGTCACAGCGCCCTTGATCGTCACCCCTTCTTCTACAAAGCCACGGATGTCGGACTGCTGCATTTTACTCATTAAAAATTCCTGATGCTTTAACAAATCCCAGGCAAAGCCTGTGGGTAACCAAAATCCCTGAATGGGAAGCACATAAAAATTCGTTTTCTTCGAAACAGCGGCAATGGCGCTGGTGATTTCAATTTCGCCACGTTCACTTTTAGGTGTGTTTTCCAACTCTGAAAAAAAATCCCGCTGCAGTACGTAACAGCCGATATTGGCGAGATTGCCGATAAACTGTTTGGGCTTTTCAACCAGGTTTTTGACCCTGTGATGGCCGTCCACTTCAAAAACACCGTACAACGACGGATCTTTGACCTGCTTCACCAGTGCGCCGTATTCCAGTCCGACGAGCGCTTCAAGATCGGATCGGGCAAATAGATCGTCGCCGTTCATGGCAACAAATTTATCCCGAATATATGGTTTCGCCTGCAGAACGGCATGACCCGTCCCCAATTGTTGTTTTTGTTCCTGGTACACCAGATGCATACCCCGGTAATTTTCTCCCAGCTCCCGGACAATCATTTCCTGGCGGTAACCCACGATCAAAATCACTTCATCAAACAATCCGGTCATCTGATCCAGACTGTGGTAGATAAGAGGCCGGTTGGCAATAGGCAACAGGGGTTTCGGACGCGTAAGAGTAAGCGGGTATGTGCGGGTACTTTTACCGGCAACCATCATCACTGCTTGCATATTTTCCTTTCTTTCCATAGATTGATTTTTAATTTACCAATATTATTAGTATATTATAAAATAAGACAAAACGATTGTAATATAACAGCACATTGTTTAAAATATATTCGCGGCGCTGATTCATGGAGTAAAGCCATAGACGCAGAAAACGTCTGCCCGCAAAAACATCGGATCAAGTGCCTCGAATCCATGCACATTATGCGGCTGAGTAAAACACCTGAAAATCAGCGCTGAAATTACTCACGATTACATCGCACGGAATCATGTAATATAACTCAAAAAGCTAATTATATCAAGATTTTATGCAAAGTCACCCGGTAAAATTGACTCTTTTTACACTTTTGTTGTGTTTGTCGTGCGCAAAAAAACAACATCATGCCATCACGCCACCCATGTGGCCGAATTATGTCGTTTCCGGTTATGCACTGGACCCGGATGATCTGACGCCCGTCACCGGTGCCCGGGTTGAGCTTGTACAGGTTCACCCGTTATACGCCTGCGATTCTATAAACGTGGAGACGACTGTTGACAGTGCCGGATTTTTTGAATTTTTTGCCATCTGTCCCGGTTTTTACCGGTTTAGTTGCGTACGGGAAAGTGTGACGACATTGACTGCCCGTTTTCAGCTGTTACACAACGACACCACGGTCACGCTTTTTCCACCCGCCCCGCTTTTCGGTGAACGGCAAAAAACCGGTGATAACCTGACCGGCCTTGATTGGAAAAACAGCCATACTCTCGCCTATCTAGGCAATCCGAATCCGGTCCGCCTTTTCGAAGGCAATATGACACGGGGATTTACAAAACTCGGCACACCCGAATTGATAACCGGCAATCCGCCAATAAACGGCCTCGTCCATATGCCCGACGGATATATCACCTTTTACGGCGGCTTGCAGAATCCCTCCCTCGCACGTATCGATACCAGCACCGGCGTGGTTAATTATTTTCGGACAGCGCCCCACCGTCTGCGGGATATTTCTTCCGACGGCCGTTTTTTGTGGGCCACCACCAGTAAACCATCCATCGTAAAACTGGATCCCGACGAAAATGACCAATACATTGAATTCCCCTCCCCTTTAACCCACCCCCAGGGCATTGCAGCAGCCGACGGGATTATATGGACATCTGATGACGGTGAGGAAGGGTGCGGCCGGTTGTTCCGTCACGATCCAGATTTGAATATATTGAAAACCCGGTGTCCTTTTTATCGGGATGACACGGACATGCCAGTATTTATTTTCATAAAATTTTTAGCCTTAAGAAGTGACGGCACGTTATGGGGTATCGCTGTTGATGGACTAAATACCGAAGGAATTTATAAATTTATAATCGACTGACAACAGACACGAGAGGTTAAAGATGAAAAACAAAAAACTGAACCGAAGAGATTTTTTGGCCGCAACGACGGCCGCCGGTATCGCTGCCGGTCTCACCGGTGCCGGACTTTTCGCCAAAGTTCCCGAACAGAAAAAAGTCCTGTACGTTTGGGGCGGTTGGATGGGTCACGAGCCGGACAAGTGCCGCGATATTTTTGTCCCATGGATGCGCGAACAGGGCATGGATGTGACGGTGTCCGATACGCTGGATTCCTATCTTGACAAAGAACTCATGGATTCTCTGGATCTTATCGTTCAGATATGGACAATGGGCAAAATCAGCAACGAGCAGGAAAAGGCCCTGCTGGAAACGGTAAAAAGGGGTGTGGGCATCGCCGGCTGGCACGGCGGCCTGGGCGATTCGTTCAGAAACAATGTGGAATACCAGTTTATGGTGGGCGGACAGTGGGTGGCCCATCCGGGCGGTGTGATCGATTATGAAGTCAATATTACCGACCATGAGGATCCGATAACGGCGGGATTAAAAGATTTCAAAATGCACTCGGAACAGTACTATATGCACGTTGATCCCAACACCAAGGTGCTGGCTACCACGACCTTTACCGGCGAGCATGCGTCCTGGATCGACGGCTGCAGCATGCCTGTGGTGTGGAAAAAGATGTACGGCAAAGGCCGCGTATTTTACAGCTCTTTGGGGCATGTGGCCAAAGATTTCGAGGTCCCCGAAGCGCTGGAAATCATGAAACGTGGTATCCTGTGGGCTGCGGAGAGTAAATATGCCGAGACAGAGGATTTGAAAAGACCGGTTTACGAGGGAGCGGTGAAAAAGTAGGTGGATATTTGAAGAAACAATGACCGGTAAAAGGGGAAATCGGTCATTGTTTTTTGTTTGCACAACAGATTCACGGATATACACTACGACGAATACGTACTCGTTAATTTGAACGTGTTATAGCGATTTATCCTTATATTTTTATCGGTTATTATAAAGATGCCTTAAAACTGCAACTTGAAAATATATACCTGCCGGCTGCCGGTGGATGTTGAATTGAAACCAATGATATCCCCTTTCGGACTCCCCGTGGATGACAAAATTGGATTTTACAGTGTGGCCCGTTCTTTGGCATTGCCAGAATAATACGGATGAAAAAAACCGGCAGTCTTTAAAAATTCCCTGCGTCGCATGGTTTTACTCCTTTGACCAACTAAAATATATTTATTGGGTGAGTTTCACCTTAATAAAATCATTTTCCGGATTTCAGACTTGTTTTCATATCAAAAATCTACAATGATAAACTTGACAAAAATGCCCGAATTTCCCGTTCCATTTCTTCAGGTTTGTCGTTACGGATTAAATGGTTTGCGCCTTGTATGTGTAAAAGTTTACCATTGGGAAGCAATGCAGCCGTCTTTAAATGTCTCTCACGTTGTTTTTCTTCCGCATCAGCCTTTAGAATCAACGTGGGAGCTGTGATCTTGGGAAAAATTTCATCCGGATTGCCGAATCCATCTCCCTCCAGGATATTTATCACATTGGGAACGACAAGAAGCTTGGCCTCCGCCCAATGATCATACTCGAAAGCCGGCCACCCTAGGTGATACTCTGTACGAGCCAACTTGATAAGTTGTTCTTTTGGCGTCGTACTCTGTTTCGTAATCCACGCCTTCCAATCCGTCTGTATATCCACGGTTAACTTTTCAAGCTCTTCCCCCATAGGCGGATCTTCCATAATGATCGCCGTCGGTAAGTCGGGATACGAAGCACCGGTCAGAGCCACCACGGAGCCGCCCATGGAATGACCGAGCAGAATCGGTTTTTTTATATCAAGGCTTTGAATAAGTCCTACAAGGTCCTCCATATGTGTTTCCAAAGAATATGGTCCGTCGGGTTTTTGGGAATACCCATGTCCTCTTGCATCGTACATAACGATATCATATTCTTTTTCGAATTTGGCCGCCAGCGTTGCCCAATTCAGTCCATAGTCCGTTATGCCGTGAGCCAAAACCATCACGGGATTTCCTTTCGTGCCGGCACGCCAGTAATGTATACGCATACCGTTACATTGAACAGAGTTCGATTCCCAATACCGATAGGGTACGGGAAAAACTGTCGCCATCTCAGACTGTTCACAGGCGGCAAATAGCAGCACAATAAGAAATAAATACTCAAGCATACGCATTTTTAATCCTCTCGTAATTTCTAAAATACTTTATATCTGTAAATGGCTTTTAATAAAAAAACAAATTTCCGGCATAGTATTTACTAAAAACCAGCCATGAATTCTTTGGTGCGACCGATACTTTTGATTTTTTTTTATATGAATCGCTTGAACAGGTGAGATCAGTCCACGGAGAAATTGCCACGGTTGCCGCCGGCATAGCAAGATACTGTTCTTTTAGGGACAGCAGCACGGCCAGTGCTAAACCTCCTCCGGCAGATTCCCCGGCAAGAACAATATTGCCGGGTTTAAAACCTTTATCCAAAAGCCGCCTGTAAATGGTAACGGAATCATCCAAAGCAGCCGGAAACGGATGCTCCGGCGCCAGTCGGTACTCAAATTGCAAACATGTCACACCGCAATTCTTTGCAAATTTTGAAACAAATCCTCTATGGTCATTACAAGAACCGGATACATATCCTCCCCCATGGACATAGAGAATAATATGATTTTTATCCGCACCTTGTGGGATGATCCATTCAGAATTAATACTATTAATATTCTCCTGTTTTATTTCAACACCATCAGGTATCTTTGCATATTTATCGGCACCTTTTTCACACTGCTCTCTAAAGCCCTCGATCGATGTATTAAAATCAAAAACAGGCTTTTTTAATTTTCCCTGGAATAAATGTCTTTTCCTCATAAAAAAATTAAACATTTTACTCTTCAAACTCTGCATTCAAATCCTTCCTGTAGCTAAAATGAGATCGATATTGTATTGTTCGAATAAAAATATTCGATTAATAATTAAATTATACATCCATTCACGCGAGAAATTCGACCTGACATTAAATAACATATCTCCACATTGTTAAAGCCCACACCAAAAAACCGAAAATATCTACTCGACAAAAGTTGATTCAGGACCCGTATATGAATCTTTCAGTCCACCTGTATCAATGACAATCTTTTGAATAACCATACCCTGAGTGATACCGGATATCTTTAGTGTATGTTTACCGGGTGCGGGTAAATATAACTCTGATTTACTGACGGTATAATTTCTCAATACGTTTTGTTTCCAGGTATCTGAATATTCTCCGGCAGCGATATCGGGTTTGAAAACCAGTCCTTTATCGACCGTTAATGCATAGCTGGCTTTTTCTAACGGATTGAGTGGAAATACCGGCAGGGCATAGGTATAAACCTTTACGGTTCCTGATTGAAATACATAAAAGTCGTATTCAACATCGATATCTATTGAGGCACGTGGATTCAATAGTCTTTTCAAGGGATCGCCAAACTGGATTGATTTATTTTCAATACCCAATCCGTCTATGACAATCAGTTCAACCTCGCGATTGTCCCTCTTTCGATGAAAATCCGCGGCGGGAATAGAAATGTATCCATTTTGTTCGACAAACAGCCCTTTTAAATCTTCTTTTTTTACATTTGCCGGCTTGAAGGTTGATATGAAAACTTTTTCGTTTTTATTTCCCGAAATAAATAAAATTTCACCGAAAACATATTCTCCTACCGGACGTTTTTCCCAGTCAACGGAAACAAATATTCGCTGTTCGTCCTTCGTTTCACCGGAACTTTGACTCAATATTACCCAGTCTTCAGAAGGTACTGCACTCCAGTTCAGAATTTGCCCTCCCTTATTCACCACATCGATATAATACGTTTCGGGAGCGTAGGAATTAAAAGCCGGCAAAGCTGCAAAAGGTTTCGGACAATATTTATCCGGTTCATCGCCTTCCACATATATTCCAAAAATGGGCTCGTTTTTTAGCTTTATTCTCTCCACCGGCGGCATTTTGTGCACCGACGAAAACCAGCCTTGTTTTAACGACATCATCCCGTTCCATTTGCCGTCCAGCATCGAGTTGTAATGGTCCGTAAGTTCCTGAAGTCTATCAAAGTACAACTTTGTCGAATCGGCAAGTGTTTTGGTCTTTGCCCTGCCCTGTTCGGCATATAGCCGGTTTTTTTGAGCCGTCAACATTTTTTTATTCATTAATGCCGCTGCTTTTACAGGATAATAGACCAACTGAAAAAAAGAAGGTTTCAGATCCCGGTCGATTTCCGCCAAAATCTGCGTTGTTTTATCGACTAACTGCTCATAGGATTTTAACCTTTTTTCAGCTTCACGATAATAAAAAAATGAAAAATCCGTATCCACTAAAACTTCGGTGCCGGCCTGACGGCTATTCCACTCAAAGCCCCACCCCATATATTCGGGCTTTCGGATGAATGCGAGATGATAAAATGTGTCCCAGATTTCCTGAAAATCGTCAAGATACCGGCTGCCGAACATACGGGCGTACCATTGCGCTGGATGTTTATGAACCGTTTCGTAATTGTATTGTTCGATATTCCATGCCATATCAAGGAACAGGTTCGTAGAATATTCACAACCTTTAATGTCACCCACGTTAACCACCCAGAGGCGATCCGCGCCGGTACGATAGGCCTTGCTCATTTCCCCGTATATTAACGCCGGCGGGGTTGTGCTCATCCACAGGTAATTGTGGGGTTCGCCCAGGTACGAAACATGATAATACACACCAAAGCGCCCGGAACGTTTTTGCTCTTCAGGTGTGCTCAATCGCTTGATGTACCCATAGTTATCATCGGGCCAAACCAGTGTGACATCATCGGGCACCTGAACACCCTTTTCATAGAGCTCCATCACCTCTTTGTAGGGTATCAATACTTGTGGCACCGACTCGATGGGAGCGTCGATGTGTTTTTTTAAAATGTTTCGCTGGTCTTGAATGGCATTCTGTAAATTAATGACCTTTTCTTGCTGTGTAAAGTCACCGATCATGCCGGCATCGTGCAATCCCCGCAAGCCCAAGGTGTACACATTTTCAAACGGGGCATTTGATTTCACCCGCTTCTCGAGTTGCGCCAGAATACCGGCTTTATTGGTTTTGTAATTCCACTCACCCATGGTTTTTGTATCCCATTCGGTTGCATTGTTGAACAGCAGGGGCTCGCAATGCGCCGATCCCATGACAATACCAAAGCTGTCGGCTACAAGTTTATTTTCTTCGTATTTGTTAAATGCCCCGGTACATTCGTGCATGGCAGGCCATAAATAATTGGCTTTTAGCCGCAACAGCAGTTCACAGACTTTTGCATAGGTCCGGGGGCCGATATCATTCAATGAGGGGTCCATTAATTTTGACGCCCACGGTTTCATCCCCCAATCTTCGTCGTTAATAAAAATACCCCTGTATTTTACGGACGGAGCTTTTGAAATATAATCATCATTTTTTAAAAAAACAGAGCGGCTTTTCAGAACCGGGACATCCGCCCACCAGTACCAGGGAGAAATCCCCATGGCATCCGAAATGGAAAAAACACCATAGGCAGTCCCCCTGCGGTCACTGCCCGCAATGACCAGAGCTTTATTCACTCCAGGAAAAGGATTGTCGAGAGCTTTGACGATATATCTTTCCCACTGGGACAATATCGGGGTTACGTCCAATTGTTTTGAATCGATCAACTTATCGATGATCCGATTGCGGTTTATGGTACCGATGAAAACCACATTGCCGTTCATTTGTTTTTCATCGGTGACAAGATTTCCTGTTTTATCTGTAACACGTTCGATATCTTGAACGAAAATAGCCGAAATCTTTTTGACCAGTTCATCATCCTGGGGATCGTAGTAAATATCACAAACTCGAGTGCCATCATACACCGGGAATGATATTTTGCCGGATTCAGGCTGGCTGCCTATCTCTATTTGAGAAAATAAAATTTGTGGCGTCATAAACAATATGTACAGAATAATTTTTTTCATTGGACAATCTCTTTTTTAAAGAATTTACTAGATTTTGAATCAGAATTAACAATTCGGTATTAATAGTCACATTGCCGGCGAGAACCGGTTTGTAAATGAATTAGCATCAATTTTTGACAAAAAATTGCACTTTTGTCATCCGGTTCAGCCCTTTTCCATTGTCACAGACTTGTCCCGATATCGATTAAGCCATCGAGCTTGCTTATTTCCATGAATTTTGTTTCAGTGTTTTCAAGCAGACTCATCCCGACAACGGTCATTTCTGACTTTATAAAATTTATCATTTGGATAATCTGTTCAACGGTATATCCATTTTCAACCGGGCACTTTACATTTTTATATATTTCAGGATCCAAAACATCTAAATCAATATGCAAATAAGCGTGTTTGTTTTTTCCGTTCAGCATTTTTTCGAGGATAGTTTCCGGTTTGATTTCAGGCTTTTCCGGTTTTATCATTTTAATTTTACTGCTGTAAATATATTCCTGTTCAGGAGCGTCCAAATCTCTAGTGCCAATGAGCACAACATTATCACACTTAATATTATTGTATTTTCCCGATATTTCATTCCCTGAAATATTTTCCAACAAAAACCGCAGCGGCATACCGTGAAAATATTTGCTTGGGGAGCTGTCAGGCGTGTTAATGTCGCCGTGGGCATCAAACCAAACGACCTGCAAATTATTATATATTCCGGCCAAATAGGAAACCAGGGGTATCTCTATCCCACACCCTCCGCCGACACAGAACAATTTTTCAGGTTTTTTTTCATCTAACAGATTTGATATATCATTTAATTGTTTTACGATTGTATGATATCCAACAATATTATGGTCAATTTTTAGATCTGTAGATAAAGATACTGATATTTCAGAGAAAACGATATTTTTGCTTTTGATATAATCTCTCAAAGCAATCGCCCCCTCCCACAGTAGTTGTGCAAAGCCCGAATCTTGCCATTGAGGAATGAAAAGATTTAGGGGCTTTTTCATATCTGTCCTTTTTTGATGAATCGCAGAGAACGCATTACCGTTTCTCTAAAAACTGACGAGGATACATATAAAATTATAATGGTTGATACCAGAGTCAAAAACGTCCGCAGGCCTCAAGTACAAAGCCAAATCAATGCCGGCTTTAAATAAAGGATTGATTTCCTCCCCTGCTTTTACATTTTTCATTTATCGTCGACTCTCGTTTTGAAAGTATCTTTTAAATATTTTTTGCTGTTCAACGAGGCCACTGCTCAGTCGAACTGTCCGATGTTCGAATGCGTACTTTAACATCTCGTTTAATAAAGATCGATTCCTGGAATAGTATTTTGGAGATATTGGTTCTTCAAGTCGAATTGACTCCAATGAATCACCCGCTTGTTTCCATATCTTGATCCATTTTTGAATTTCTCCCTTTTCTGAATTTTTCATAATAATTCCTCGACCGCTTTTAAAGCTTATCTAACCGGATATTTAATCAATATAACGATAATAGTCATTTTTCAAAACAATTCTTTTAAAAAAAATTGTTTCTCCGGTTGTGTTCCCCTGATTATGGATTCACGGACAAAAAAGAACAGGCAGAACAATTATATGAATTAAAAAATTCCTTGCAAAAAACCTCAATTTAACCTATAATGTACATTCAGATTCATTTGAGAAGGCCGAGTATGTTTTTCGTAACATTGAAGAAAAATGCTCGAGTCTAGTTGAATTGCCGAACAGGGGCCATCATCCACCGGAACTGGAACGAATTGGAATTTATGAATATAGAGAGATACATTAAAAGCCGTATCGAATAATATATCAGGTTATGAATACAAATGTATATATCCAATGTATCCTGGATGGGCGGGGAGAGTTACAAGAATTACCAGAAAAATGAACACGTAATATTTTTCATGCAGCACCCCAATAACCAGTTGAAAAAAAGAAAATATTATGAATAACCGGATCCTGATTCACCTTCTGCTCCTCACCCTCCTCTTCCCTCTTCAGGGCGCCGAATTATTGACCGTTACGGGCATTGTGACAAACAACGAGACCGGTAAGCCGCTTCCCAACACCAATGTCCTGCTTCAGGGCACCGGTCTGGGGGCCGGCACAGACGCGAACGGTCATTTTTCCATCAAATGCCCGGCCGGTTCCTACCGACTGCTTGTCCAGCATATCGGATACCGGGTACACTCCCAATCCCTGATCGTAAAAAATACAATAGCCCCATTAGCTATTTCCCTCCGTCAGACACCCATCGAACTGTCGGAAATTTTCACCACGGCGACCCGAACCTATACGCCGGTAAGCGACATTCCTGCCAGCGTCACCGTGCTGTCCGCCGAATCCATTCAACGGCACGGCGGAACGAACCTGGATGACCTGCTGGCTGCCGAACCGGGCATCGATGTATACCGCAACAGCGGTATTTATACCGTCTCCCCTTCAGTGGTTCTGCGAGGCACCGGTGCCGACGAACCCGGCCGGACCCTGGTAATGGTCGACGGCATTCCCATCAACAAAAGCGATACCGGGGAAGCCAACTGGAACCGGTTGAAAGCCGAAACCCTGGAACGGGTGGAAATCGTCCGCGGACCGGCATCGGCACTTTACGGAGCCGGCGCCATGGGAGGCACGATCAATCTTATTACGAAAAAACCGGAGGCCGGCATACTTATAAAAACCCGGCTGCAGGGAGGGAACCTGGGCACAGCGGGAGGTGACATTTCACTCTCAGGTGGAAAAATCCTCCAAGGTAAAGGATTCTTCGGTTTTTTTCTGTCGGGTGGTTATCTCAACAGCAACGGATACATCTCCGATCCCCCCGAGACCCGCACACCCTATACGGTAAAACGCTTCCTGCACGAAAACAGTCAAACCGCAAAGCTCGTTTTTTTTAACGGCCGTCATGAACTGCAGGCGGCTTATCACCGATATGATGACAAGCGGGGAGAAGGAGAAAAAATCCTGGCGCCGGAAGGAGAATTCCGTAACTTTTATACGGATTTTATCACTCTCCAGGTCAAAGGCAGCGCCAATCGCTGGAATTGGCAAGCCAAGGGATACTTTCAAATGGAGCAATACGCCCGGATTGACGAGCGCTTGCAGGGTGAAACCTACCAGCGATTTGATGTGCTGTCGGACAGGATGGACACCGGACTCCTTTCCAGTGTTAGCTACAGGGATAAGCGGATGGGCGTTGTCACCCTGGGGATGGATATCCGCCGTGGCTCGGTAGACGGCGCCGATACCTACCGTACATCGCCCAATATTGTCGCCAACAGGGGTACGCTGACCCTGTTGTCCGGATTTATACAGGACGAATTGTCTCTGTTCGACCGAAAGCTTAATATCGTGACCGGATTAAGGCTCGATCAGGTTTATTTTCACAACGGCGAGATTTCCAGCACACTGGCGCCATGGGATACTTATAACGGTACATTGAAAAAACACGGCTGGCATGCCATGTCTCCAAGAGCGGGAATCAATTACCAACTGTTCGAAAACTCACGCCTGTATGCTTCGCTGGGGCGCGCTTTCCGCGGTTCCATTTTAGATGACCTATGCCGCAGCGGTTGGATGCGGCTGGGACCCAAAATCGCCAATCCTGAACTCGGTCCGGAAACATTGACGAACGCTGAGCTGGGCTTCCAGCAAAGTCTGGCAGCAGCATTATTCAAACTCACCGGCTACTACGCCGTGGGCAGAGATTTCCTGTACTATGTCGATACTGATTTAACCGTTTTCGGCGGCAGATTCACACTCAAGCAGCGTCGAAATGTGGCACGAGTAAAAATTTACGGCATAGAAACAAGTTTAACGACACCTCTGGGAAGGTATCTCCATTTTTCCACCGGCTTTACATTGAACCACTCCTCGATTGACCGTTTCTCCCAGATGCCGGACCTGCAAGGAAAAATTCTGACCTATAGCCCCGGCCGTAAAGCCAAAATATCCGTGGATTTCACCGCATTTATCGACGGATCGGTGATATGGGAGTGGATCGACAAACAATACACCGACAATCAGAACAACGAAACCATTGCCGCCTTTCCCCTGCTGCATTTAAATCTTTCACTTCCTGTGGTCAAAGGCGCGCGGGCCGGATTAAAAATCCGCAATCTGCTGAACGAACAATATCTGCTGAGTGAAATTAGCCTGGACCCGGGCCGTATGGTCATGGGATGGCTCAGTTATGAATACTGATATTTTCCGGATAGATTTTTGGAAAAATCAAAATCGGATGTGACAAAGAATGGATCAAAAACAATGAAAACAATTCCCCTGGGCCAAACCGGACTGAAGGTCAGCGCGTTATGCCTGGGCACGATGTATTTCGGCTCCCGGATCGATCTCGACACTTCATTTAAACTGCTGGACACCTATACGGAACGGGGCGGAGCGTTTCTCGACACGGCCAATATCTATGCCACATGGATTTATGGATGCCGGGGTGGTGAAAGCGAAAACCTGCTGGGGAAATGGATAAAAAAACGCGGCAATCGCAAGGATTTATTTATCGCCACCAAAATGGGATTTGAAATGCCGGGTGTGAAAAGGGGATTGCGGGCAGCCCAGATCGAGGCGGAGTGCCATAAAAGTCTGAAGCGTCTTGGTGTTGAAACCATCGATTTGTATTATGCCCACAAGGACGATCCCCACACCCCCATGCAGGAAACCCTTGAGGCATTTGACCGCCTGGTAAAAACAGGATGCGTACGCCACATCGGTGCCAGTAATTTCCCTGCCTGGCGTATGGAGGAAGCACGCTGGACAAGTATCGTCAATAACCTTTCATCATACTGCTGTATCCAGCAACGATATTCTTACCTGCGCCCCAAACCGGGCGCTGGTTTTGAACCCCAGCTGGCGGCAAATACCGAGTTATTGGATTATTGCCGGATGCGGGATTTAACCCTGCTGGCTTATACGCCGCTGTTATCCGGTAGTTACTCGCGAAACGACAGGCCGTTGTCCGGTAAGTATGTGGGCCCTGACAGCAAAGCACGCCTGCGCGCCTTGCGCTCAGTTGCCGGAGAATCCGGCGCCACACCCAACCAGGTGGTTTTGGCATGGATGCTGCAACACGATCCCCCGGTTTTACCGGTCTTCGGTGCCAGTACACCTGACCAAATGTCTGAAAATCTGGCGGCACTGGACATTTCCTTGACCACCCAGCAGATGGAACGCCTGAACCGGGCACAGGGCTAGGGTTTCAATACGTTGGGCAAGGGAATTTGAAAATATTTTCATTTATCCTGTTACATCACTTTCGCTTAATATGTCTGGTGGTTTGGATCCGCTTCGGCTATCCCGCTTCTACGGTTCCATATATTTTGCAAAAACAAAATTTCTCGAAATACCGGTGCCCACGCTCCCGCTTGAACACGAGTACAGCCACACGAAAACAAGCATGGATACAAAAAAGCGACAAATGGGCTCCATTAATCCCCTGCCAACAAAATCCACGCGGCCTGTGTCTATACCATAAAACCATAACACACCACAAAACACCCTTGCAATTATGAATCAAGATTCTTAGCTTTATCACAAAATATGTTCTTTTTTCGGAACCAAAGTACAAAAACATACGTCATAAAAAGGTATATGATAACCAGAAATGGGTGTTTATAAAAAATGAAAAAAACCGTTTTGCTTTATTTCACTTGCTTTGTTCTGCTGCAAACGGCCGGCACCGGATCTTTCGCCCAGCCCAACGACGCCGCCGAACAGCAAAAATTCTTTATCGCCAAAGGTATGTTTACCGATCAATTATACGATCTGGCGGCCACCCAGTTGCGGGAATTTTTACAACAGTACCGTAACGGGAGCTATGCCGAAGAAGCACAATTTTTACTGGCGGAATGTTATTTTCAGACCGGTGATTATACGCGGGCCGTCACCGCCTACCGCGACCTTTTAATGAACTATCCGGCTGTGGGATTGCGTGACAAAGCACAATTCCGCACCGGTGAGGCTCTTGTGTACGCGGGCAAGTACCAGGCGGCCATCGATGCCCTGGACATTTTTATCCACCAGCACACCGACAGCCCTTTGTTACTGAACGGTTATTACTGGTACGGCGAAGCCCTGTATCGTTTGGGAGAAAAGCAAAAGGCGCTGGAATATTACGCCCGTGTCTACAGTAAAGATCCCACAGGCGCGCTGGCGGATTATGCCTTTTATTCCGCGGCATTCCTGTATGAAGATATGGGCAAGTGGGACGAAGCCATGAAAGCGTACGGCAAACTGATTACCACTCATCCGAACAGTCCGCTGGTGGAACAGGCTGAATTTCGGGTGGGCTTTACCGCTTTCGGTAAAAAGGATTACGACAATGCCATTGCCCTTTTGTCCAATGCTATAGAAAAACATCCCAATGCAGAGTTGGTTAACGAGGCGCTCTATTTTATCGGTGAATCTTGCTATAAAAAATCCGATTATAACAAAGCTCTCACGTATTATCAACGAGTGATCGCCACAAAAAACGATTGGACCGATGACGCCTATTATGCGATCGGTTGGATTTTTCATAAAAACAAATCCTGGAAAAACGCAGCTGAAAATTTTCAAAATGCAGTATTAAACGGCACCAATGACGAACTGAATGCATCGGCGCTTTTCCAGGCCGGCAGAAACGATGTTTTATCCGGTGAGGGACAAAGTGCAATAGCATCCTTTCAAAAGGTCATTTCCGATTACCCCGATAGTCCCGATGCACCGAACGCCCTTTTCGAACTGGCGTCCATCAGTTTTCGGAACAAGGATTATCAAGCTGCAAGACAGAATTTTTCAAAAATCCTTGTCCAGGCTCCGGATGCCGACATCGCCGGCGAGGCCTCCCTGATGGTGGCCGAGTGTTTTATGGCAGAAGACAATTTGGACCAGGCCGAAAAGGCATTTCTGCTGACGCTCAAATCCTTTAATAAACCGGTGATCCAAGGTAACGCACGGTATAAGCTGGGCTGGCTGTACTTTAAATCCGAAAAGTACGACCAGGCCGCTGAACAGTTTGAAAGTTTAATTCGCAACAATCCGTCAGGCCGTTTTGCCGACGACGCCATGTTCTGGCTGGGAGAAACCTATTATAAATTGGAAAAATATCAATCGGCATACCGGCAATACGACAGCTATATACGCCAGTATCCAGATTCCGCCCGCATCAAGGATGCTTATTACGGACTCGGGTATGTGGCGTTGAAAACCGGTGATTACGACAAAGCAGCCGACGCATACGGTCGTGCCGCAGAGGCCACCACGGACCCATCACGCAAGCTGGATGCCAAAATTCATCAGGGTGATGCTTTTTTCAACAATAAAGACTACACACAGGCCATCTCGGCATATAAATCCATTTTAAATTTGGACGGAGACGATCACTACAAAGCCGAAGCCCTGTTCCAGATCGGCGAATGTTATAACCGTCTGGGTGATTATGCGGCTGCACGAGAAGCCTACTCACGGGTGGCGGAAAACTATGCCACCTCCCCACTGGCTGCTGAAGCACTGTACGCCCGCGGACGCACTGCGTTCCGTTCGGATGATTACACCGCGGCTGTATCCGATTTTCAACAAATCATTCAGCGTTATCCGGGCAGCGACCTGGAAGATGATGCCGTCTATGCTTCAGGGGATTGTTATTATAATCTGGAACAGTACGACAAGGCGATCGGACAATATAAAAGGGTAATTGAAGAATTCCCTCAGAGTGAACTCGCCGACGATGCGGTCACCGGTATCCAATGGGCTACCATGCAAAAGGGCGATCCCGCCCAGGCGCAGGCAGTTGTCGACCGATATGTCACCCAGGTGGATGATAAAGACAAGGCTGCGGAAATCCTGCAGCGCAAGGCCGAATTTGCTCAAAACATGCAGCAGCACGATCAGGCCATTTCCCAGTACAATCAGATACTCAAAGAGTACCCTGATACCCCAACGGCGGCCAATGCCTGCTGGTTTATCGGAAATTGTTATCTGGAAATGGGGCAGACCGACGGCGCACTGTCGTCTTTTCGAAAACAGTGGACGTCCTATCCAAAAGCCGAGTTTACTCCCGATGCCCTGCTCAAAGCCGGGGATATTTACCTGGAACAGAAAAATTATTCCCAGGCCCTGGAAACGTTTGAAAAATTACTGACCGATTACCCGCAACATGAAAATACCGGCACGGCCACTTTGAACATCGGTATAACCTATCTGGCTCAGCAGGAACACCAGGAAGCGCAAACGTATTTCAAGCGGGTTATTGAAGAACATCCGGACACCCGCACCGGGCATATGGCCAGAATCGGTTTGGCGCGTGTTTATATACAATTGAAACGTTATCCCAACGCAGGCGATTTGCTGGAAAAAGTGCTGGCAGAGGCCGACAAGGACATCTCCGCCGAAGCCCAATTTTTAACGGGTGAATTGTACAAGCAGCAAAATGATTGTCAGGCTGCCATCGTTGCTTATTTAAAAACTAAATACCTGTATACGGGCGCTACGAACTGGGTACTGCAAAGCATTTATAATGCGGCCTTATGTAACGAGGAATTAGCCCGGCTGGGCGATGCCCGGCGTTTGTACCAATCCATTATAAACGAATACCCGTCTGAAAAAGTCTATGTTGAACGTGCAAAAAAAAGACTGGAGGCGCTGGTTGGCCAATAACAGAGATAAAAATAAACAAAATATACTGATAACCATCCTGCTTCTTGTTTTCCTCGGCATGGCCGGGGCACAGGACAAGGCCGTTCCGCCGCCTACAAAAATACAACTCCCTTCGGACACGACAAAAGCGGCCCCCCGAAGCGATAAAAAAATAGATGCGGACAAGCCGGCCATGGAATTACCCGATGTACTGATCAAGGGGCAGGACAGGGCGATCAGGGACGTGGAGGCCAAAAAAGACTTGCAGCCGGAATCCCCAACACTGGTGCAACCGGATTCACCCTATGAACCGGTTTTCGCCTGGTTTCAAAAGGACGTCACCAAACCCAAACTGACCGACGAGTCCGGCGGATTACAAAAAATGACATGGGGTTCGCTGCAGGGCGGTGGCTATACCACAGTCATTGCCGACGCAGGTCACTGGCAGAAAATCGACCTGGGCAGTTATCGCGCTTACGGCTGGGTGGACCGCAGCAGCGGCCAGTACAATAACAGCGCTTTTGCTCAGGGTGGTATTTCCGGTGAGATTAATTACGAAATGGCACCCCAGGTCACGGGCAACGCCTTTGCCCAATATGAACTGTTTTCCCGTGGCATGCACGGCGCCGCAATCTCGAACATGAAACGGTCGGGCAGTACAGGCCGGTTCGGTGCAAATCTGCAATACGATGTCACAAAAATTTCAGGCGCCACCGTGGGTTTCGAAATGGGTGGTACCGGTATGCGCAGCGACACCAGCTCCGCACTCTACGACAAAAGTAACGATTTCTGGTATAACATAAATTTTAACTATTCTACCCAGCTGGGCCGGATTCAGCTGACCGCGTCGGGGAAATTTATTCGCGACGCTTTCAAGCTGGAACAGGACAGTGTGTCCTCCAAAAGCTCGATGGGCGGAATCGGCCTGGAGGCTTTTAGCAAGGTATCCAATACCGTCACTGCTGCACTGGGGGTGAATTTTGAGATGACAACTGCGGACTATATGAAACAAAAGTCCCGACCGTCGCCGTACGGACGTATTAATATCATCTCCGGTAACGAAATCGGTCTGACCGCACTGTTTTCCTCCGGATATGACTATAGAACATTTTCTGATTGGCGAATGGAGAATCCCTACCTGGCCCATGCCATTCCGCTTCATGCTGCGGAGGATAAATTTGCGCTGCGTGTGGAAGCGGGCTACCAAATGCTGTCGTTTTTGAAAATGAGCGGATCTTTTTCACGCAGTTGGAAGGAAAATATGTTTTTCTGGCAGGCCGATCCGGTCACGCAATTTATCAACCTGTATGAAATCCAGGATCCCGAGCTCACCGAAATCCATCTGGGGCTCATCGCTCAAGTGAACGAACGCACCAGACTGCAGGCCTTTTATATCGGTTATTCCGACAAAATCGACAAGGAAATATCCATACCTGAAATCAATGGTATTCCCTATCGGCCGGATTTCCGACTGCCGGTTCGGGCAACCATCGAGTTGCTCCCGGACATGATCCTGACTGTAGAGGCTGATGTATATGGTGAACGCCGCAGCCGTTTCAACTCCGAAGACCGGTTGCCGGCTTTCGGACTGATGCATGTAAATCTAAGTAAAACGTTTTCTGAAAAATATACCGCCCTGTTCAGTGTGCGGAATTTACTGGACTCTGATTACGTCCTGTGGGAAAATTATCCCGAAACCGGCGTTTATATTTTACTGGGACTACGAGCAAAACTGTAACTGAATTTATTACGGAGGAATTCATGTCTATTTCGCAAATTCTCATAAAAGGCGGCATCATAATGATACCCATCGCGCTGTGTTCGGTGATCGCCGTGACTATACTGGTAGAACGTATGTTGGCTCTGCGCAAGATTCGAATCAACACCGGTAATTTTGTCCTCAAGGTGAAAAATCTGCTGTTAATGAACCGGGTCGACGAAGCGTTGCTCATGTGCCGCGAAACACCGGGTCCTATCGCCGCCATTACAAAGGCCGGACTTTTAAAGCACAAACATCCGCGGGAAGAAATCAAGGATGCCATCGAGGGTGCCGCCAAAGCCGAGGTCTTTCATCTGGAGCGCAATCTTGGCATACTAGGCACTATTGCTGCCATCACACCGCTCATCGGATTCCTCGGTACGGTGACCGGAATGATCAAAGCGTTTATGCAAGTTCAATCCCTGGGCGGTCAGGTGGACGCCAGCGTGCTGGCCGGCGGTATTTGGGAAGCGCTGATCACCACAGCAGCCGGGCTGGCTGTAGGTATTCCTGCGTTGATTTTTTACAACTGGCTGCAGGCCAAGGTGGAATTTCATGTATTCGAAATGCAGGAAAGCTCCAACGAATTAATGGACGTTTTGCTGGACAAGGAGAAAAAAGATGAATATAGAAACCACGCGTAAAAGAATGGTCGCTTTTTCGACCATATCGCTCACCGATATCGTATTGCTGTTGCTGATCTTTTTTCTGCTGACCTCGTCGTTTGTGGTTCAACCGGGTATCAAGGTCAAACTGCCGAAAGCCGCTACGGGCCAGCAGGACGATTCGGATAAAATATATTTAACCGTTACATCGAGCCAACAAATTTACCTGAATCAACGTAAAACCGCCATGAAGGACCTGGGCAACCAATTGCGGCAATTGTTCACGGAAAATCCGGACCGTCTGGTGGTGATCCGCGCCGACAAGGATCTGTCGCTGGAGAATACGATAAAAATAGTCGATATCGCCAAACTGGCCGGTGCCGAACGATTTATGATCGCGACGGATCCCGGATTGTAAGGAGGCCGGCATGGAGTTGAAAAAATTTTTCAGCGACACGCGTAAATTATTCATCGCTTCGCTGCTGTTGCATATTCTGCTGTTTCTGATTTTTTTGCTGGTGGGTGTGGGCATCGATTTTTCTTCGGCGGAATATGCCGAAATCGGTTTTATCTCAGCCACTCAACCGGGCCGTCCGGCAGTCGTAACGCCGCCCCGGCAGGTGGAGGCGCAGGCACCTCCCGACCGCCAGCCGGCCGCGGCCGCACAACCGCCGGAGCCCGCACAGGTCATGGAAAAGCCCAAATCCCCACCGGTCAATCTGCCCAAACGGCGTATGCTGGAGGACGAAGAGCCGCAGCTGGTACAGCGCGAAGACGGCAAGTATACCCCGGGCCGGGAGGTTTCAACAATCCCGGCACAGCAAACCGATTACGACCGCCGGGTCAGCACACCGCTTCCGGGGAGCCAGAACGGCGGCGACCGCATCGCGAGCGTGCCTGGTGCAACCGATTACGGCGGCCGGGATGCCGGCCCTGTCAGTGATGTGGGAACACCAGGCACCCGCGGCCAACCCTTCACCATCGAAGGTGATGCGGCCAACCGCAATATTATGTCCAAAGTAATCCCCAAATATCCGCCCGGTCTGCAACGTGAGGCGGTTATAAAAATCCGCTTCACCGTGCTCCCCGACGGCCGCGTAGGTGCCGTGATTCCCATGCAAAAAGGAGATCCCACACTGGACGACATCACGCTAAAGGCGCTCAAACAGTGGCGCTTTAATCCCCTGCCGCCGGATGAAACGCAGAAAAATGTACAGGGCGTGATAACGTTCCGGTATGTTTTGGAGTGAAATGTTTTTTCTGAATCCTCGTAACACTGGTATCCACGCTCCGCGTGGATACCACATATCTGTCGCTCCGGCGATCCGTTTCTGCGCAAGAATGACCGAACCGCTAATCCGAAACTTTTGTTATTTGTTAAATTATAATCAATAAAAGTTACCGTTATTATCCTACAAAATTAAGCGGAGCAAGATCACCCGGCCCCTGAGTTTATGGTAGAATATTCGACGGTCAAGGAAACAAATTGTCTGTGCATTATACCGGATACTGCCGGCCGGGAAGCTTGCGGAGCCGGCGGAGGACACCGCAGGCACGCAATACCGCCGAGCGGTACGAGGAGGCCGGAGCCGCCCAAATAAACAAAACCATGTCAAATCCTGACCGTCCGTAGATTTAAACAGGCATTCTATTCAAGTCGAAAATTCTATTGCATAACGGCACATTTTTTTTTACTTTGCAAGCGGATAATAAAAACAAATACAGGAATATCTCATGGATAAAACAAGACCAAAGGGACTGTTGAGTTCGTTTCCCGGTGTATTCTGGCTCGCCAATGTTATGGAACTCTTTGAACGCGCAGCGTACTATGGATTAAACTCCGTACTCGCCGTTTATCTGACCAACAAAGTCGCGGAAGGCGGACTGGGATTTACCGAACAATCGGTTGGATTTTTACAAAGCCTGGTTTATGCCTTTACCTACATTTTGCCTATTCTTGGCGGCGCACTGGCCGACCGCTACGGCTACCGGCGAATGCTGCTGGTGGCGTTTTCACTGCTCACTGCCGGGTACTTTTTGTCCGGCCACGTGAGTACTTATGGCGTTGTGTTCGTCAGTCTTCTGGTCATGGCCACGGGTTCGGGCCTGTTCAAACCCATCATCTCCGGAACCATCGCGCGGACCACCAACGAACAGAATTCCGGATTCGGTTTTGGCATTTATTACTGGATGATCAATCTGGGTGCATTTCTGGCGCCGCTGTTCGTCAGTTATCTGAAAGGTTTTCAATGGCGCTATGTTTTTATTGCATCCGCACTGTATTGCGCGGCCATGCTGATCCCAACGGTGTTTTTCTTCAAAGATCCTCCCAAACCGGAAAACAGAAAAACGTTAAAACAGGTGCTGGGCGGCGCCGCTCTGGTGCTGGGCGATGCGCGGTTTATGCTCATGATTTTTGTGTATTCCTGCTTCTGGATTTTATACTTTCAAATGTTCGGCTCCGTGCTCTGGTATCTGCGGGATTTCGTCAATACGGCGCCGGTGGATG
>JAFGEC010000468.1 GCA_016931775.1 Candidatus Zhuqueibacterota bacterium
TAGGCACGATACGTTCCGCTGTTGCCATGGGCGTTTTATTGGAACAAGGAATTGGTGACACGATTAGGGTCTCGCTCACTGGTGATCCTGTGGAAGAAGTGCTGGTCGGTTTACAGATTCTCAAGAGTCTTGATCTTCGCAAAACAGGTGTAACCATGATATCCTGTCCCACATGCGCGCGTACTGATGTGGATTTAATTGCTATTGCGGAAAAAATCGAAGAAAAAACAGCTTCTCTCGACAAAAATCTCACCATAGCCGTCATGGGTTGTGTCGTAAACGGACCCGGCGAAGCCAGGGAGGCGGATATCGGTGTTGCATGTGGAAAAAAAAGTGCCGTATTATTCAAGAAGGGACAAATTATAAAAAAAATTCCTGAAAATCAGATTGTTAATGTCATTGTTGAGGAAGCCCAAAACTGGGAATCAAATAACAAGTAAAGTCTATTATGAAAATTGTAGAATGTGTCCCCAATTTTAGTGAGGGAAGAAAAAAAGAAAACATACAGGCGATTGCCTCGGTCATAGAAGAGGTTCCGGAGGTCAAGCTGTTAAATGTCGATTCCGGTTATGCCGCAAATCGTACTGTAATGACGTTTATCGGGCCTCCGGATGCGGTTGAAGAAGCAGCTTTTTTAGCCATCCAAAAGGCGCTGGCGCTCATCAATATGAGTAATCATAAAGGTGTACATCCAAGACTGGGCGCGGTTGATGTGGTACCATTTATTCCGGTCGTGGGATTAACCATGCAGGAATGTATTGCCATTGCCCGTCAGTTGGGAAAACGTGTCGCAAAAAAATTGGACGTACCTGTGTATTTATATGGTAATGCAGCTCTAAAGGACGAGCGCAAGAATCTTTCTGAAATACGTCGTGGTGAATATGAAGGCCTGGAGGAAAAAATACGGAATCCTGTTTGGCAACCGGATTTTGGTGAAGCGAAATTTAATGCAAAATCTGGTGCGATTTGTATAGGCGCACGAAAATTTCTCATTGCCTTTAATGTAAATTTAAACACCAAAGACAAAAGTATTGCCAACGATATTGCTATGGCGGTCAGAACATCAGGGCGTCCTGTATTGGATGAAAACCACAATCCTTTAGTGGATGAAACCGGAAATACCATTACCGAACCCGGACTTCTCAAAGCCTGCCAGGCCATAGGATGGTATATTGATGATTTTAAAACCGCTCAGGTCTCCATGAATTTGACCGATTTTGAGCTGACCCCGATTCATGTTGCCTTTGAAATCATTGTCAGTGAGGGACAGAAACGTGGTGTTCGTGTCATTGGCAGTGAACTGGTGGGTATGTTGCCCTTGGAAGCTTTACTAGAGGCTGGAAGATATTACTTTGAAAAGCAGGGCAAGTCCGCCGGACAACCGGAACAAGAACTTGTAGAAATGGCGGTCAAATCTCTTGGTCTGGATCAATTGAAAAAATTTATACCCGAAGATAGAATAATTGATTATCAAATTCGGGAGCCTTTCGCCTACTTTTCATTACAATCGCTAAAAAAATTTTTGGATGAATTATCACTGTCTCAACCTGATCCTTCCGGCGGGCAGGTTATTGCCCTGCTCAGCGGACTGGGTGCGGCTCTGGGGGCAAAAATTGCCAATTCCAGTATGGACAAAAGTATTTTAGATAACAAAGATGTTGAACAGCTTTCCGAAGCTGCTATTATACTGCACGAACTCAAACGTCTGGCGCTCATTTGTCTGGATGATGAGACATCGATTCTCGATACGGTTGATCAGGCATTTCAGCTTCCCGAAAGTAATGTGATACAGGCGGAAAATAAGGCAAAAGAACTGGAAAAAGCGCGTAAAAAAGCGGTCAAGCTTGGCCTTCAGATTGCTTCCCTGGCTTTCGAAAGCCTGAAACTTTTGGAACAGATGATTCAGCATTCTTCAAAGATATCCTCAGGGGATATTGCCATTGGGGTGCATTGCGCCGATGCCGCAGTGCATGGGACGGTGTATCATGTTATTCGTTATCTTGTCGAAACGGATGACAAGGATTTTGTATCAGGTATAAAAAAGGAAATTGCAACACTGGTAAAACAAAGTAACCATATTAAGGCTCAGGCAATCAAAAAAATTAATGAAAAGATGGAATAAACTAACCCGGTTAAGTGTGGAGTCGTAAAATGAAATTAAGCCGATTATTAACAATTTTGATATTTTTGTACGGAAACAATTTACTCGCTCAAGGAATAGTTCCAAGAGTATATGTGAACGTTCCGGAGGAAAATCTTCGAGCTGCACCCAACGGCAGAAAAATCGGAACTTTGACAAAGGGAACGGAAACAGTCGTGCTTTCGGAAAATGACAAGTGGGTCAAAGTACAGATAACCGGATGGATTTGGAAAGAATCCATGACCACGATTCGGCCCTCTACAGGAAAAGGTGAGTATCGAGCATTGCATATTCTGGTAGAAACACGAGAACAGGCTGAGGAAATACTGGCACAACTCAAAGCCGGAAAGGATTTCATCCAACTAGCCAAAGAAAAATCGAAATCTCCCAGCAGCGTCAAAGGGGGAGATTTGGGTTATTTTAACAAAGGAGATTTTGATCCGAAAATTGAAAGCGTTATAGCCGGTTTGCAAATGAACGAAATCAGCAGTATTTTTGAAACCAGTTATGGATTTAATATTTTTAAAAGAATAGAATGAGTTTTTCAAGAAATTGCTTGCAAAAATCATTTTTTTTCATTATAATTATTTCTATTTATTATAAGCGGATAGTGCATGAAAAATCAAATTTTGATCGCTATTCCAGCCTATAATGAGGAAAAATATATTGATTGTGTTCTTTGTGATATAAAAAAAGACTATCCACAGCTGGATATACTGGTTGTAAACGATGGCTCCTGTGACCGGACGGGTGAAATTCTCAGAAATTCGAATACATTCACGATCGATCATCCGGTAAATCGTGGCAAAGGAGCAGCGATCCTGACTGCGATTCGATACGCTAAAAGCAAGGGATATCAGTGGATATTGACATTGGATGCGGACGGTCAACATGCGGTTTCGCAAATGTCCGGATTTATTGAAAAAATAGCCAGCGACAGATGGGATGTCATTATCGGTAACCGGATGGAGCGGCATCAGAATATGCCCTTTCACCGTTTGTTGAGCAATGGTACAACATCGATTATGGTTTCTTTATGTGCCGGCGGAATCAGAATATATGACAGTCAGTGCGGATTCCGGGCGATCCGGCTCTGTTTCGTGAATCCAAAACATTATAGACAAAAAGGATTTCAGCTGGAATCGGAAATGTTGATCAAACTGGCGATGCTAGGTGCACGAATAACACACGAAAGAATTTCAACAATATACGGTGATGAAGCCAGTTCTATGGCAATGATCGGCGATACAATAAAATTCATACGGTTGATATTATACCGCTTTTGGTGGACTTGAAATAGATGACGAAAACGATAGAACTCGAGAATTCTCATTCAGGCTCTTTGAAAAAACCGAATATTATACGAAGATTGTACGATTGGGTACTGCATTGGGCGGAAACTCCTTTTGGTACGTTGGCTTTGGTTCTTCTGGCGTTCTCTGAATCGTCATTTTTTCCGGTACCTCCTGATGTTTTACTGATCGCTTTAGCCATATCGATACCAAAGCGAGCGTTTTTTTATTCATTGGTAGCGGCAGTATCTTCCGTCACTGGTGGAATGCTCGGTTATTATATCGGCTTCGGTCTTATGCAGGTTATCGGAGTAAAAATCATTCATTTTTATCACGCCGAAGATTTGTTTGCCCGGCTGTCCGCAACCTTTAACCAGTATAATTTTTGGGCCGTTCTTGTCGCAGCCATTACGCCAATTCCGTACAAAATTTTTACCATTGCAGCCGGTGCGACAAAAGCAAATTTTGGTGTTTTTATGCTTGCTTCGGTTATCGGACGAAGTTTTCGGTTTTTCGCTGTCGGCGGCTTGATATATTTTTTTGGTGAAAGAATAAAAGGCTTTATCGACAAATACTTTAATCTTTTGTCGATTCTGTTCATGATACTTTTGATCGGAGGATTTTTACTGATCAAATATGTTTTTTGATATGAGCGATAAAACTATTACAAAAATTTTCGGGGCGTAGCGCAGTCCGGTTAGCGCGCCTGCTTCGGGAGCAGGAAGTCGGAAGTTCAAATCTTCTCGCCCCGACAAAGGGATGTTCTTTAAGAACATCCCTTTTTTTATTTTAAAAAAGTCATCTTGATTGTTTGTTTGTATTGTTTGCTCTGCATAACACAGTAATATGTTCCACCTGAAACAATTGTTCCGTTTTCATCCGTCCCATTCCAAACCGCTTTATATTCACCGGTATGCAAATTGCCGAGTACCAAGGTTTTCACTCGTTGACCGTACAGATTATAAATTATAATGGATGTGAAACCACTCTCCTTTATACAATAGCGGATGGTGGTTGCAGGATTAAAAGGATTTGGATAATTTTGCTGCAACGAATATGTATCCGGTAACTCGATTTTACACCGGATGGGATCGTGTTTTGTTTCAACGCCCGTGAAATCGACATCCGCCAACTGATAAAAATAGGTCGAGTGATTGGATACGTTACGATCCACAAATTTGTACTTTTGAACGGCTTCCGTATTTCCGGCTCCCGGAAAAATTTTGGAATTTAATTTTGTAAACGCACTGTTTTCCCCTTCGGCACGGTAAATGTAAAAACCGAGATTTTCGGTTTCAGATTGTGTTACCCAGTGGAGTTTTACACCACCGTTCTCATATTCCGCAGTAAATGAACTCAACTCCACCGGTACGACCACAAACGGCTGCTGTAGGAAAGTTGCAGCTGTGGGCACGGCAAATCGTGCGGCAAACGCATTACCCACACTATCGGGATTCGAATCAACAGGGGGGAGGTACACTCGTGTATATCCGAGCTTGAATATGCCCGTATTCGGCGTGAAAAATGATACACCGATATCACCATATGAAACGCCGTCGCCCGTTTCCGATGTACCGATATCTGCCGTTCCACCGACCGTACTATCATAGTAGTATAATTGCTGTGGATTTCCAAGAGAGGGTAAATCGATCAACTGTATAATAGTGCCCTGTACGCCTGTTACCAGTCCCCAAATGATGCCCGGGTCCGGGACGGTCGCATTGATAACATCGTCGATTCCATCAATGGGAATACCTGAATTGTAATCATTGTAAAACATCATGTTGACGGCATTGACGTTGAGATCAAGCGATTGTCTTAAATATGTCACGCCGTATTCCGGCATAATTAAGCCCACAGAGCCCGCAGTCACAGAAATGATGTCGTAATACCGCTCGGATATTGCTTTTTCATATGATAGGCTGCCGACAGTCAGATTATATAACGCTTGTTTAAGTACGCGAATCGGACCGTCTTTATACTGCGTATTCGTTATCGTATAGGCATTCTCTGTCATTTCATAAGTTATTATACCTCCGATAATTCCCAGTACCCTGATTTTTTCACGATCCACGATATCGACGCCGGACCCTCCGAGGATACTCAGATTATCAATGATGCTCTGGCTGTTGTGCGTAAGTGAATAATTTGTACTGGCAATAGTCGCACCGCTCAGAGTGACATAATCCTGCGGTGCCGTATATGCTAATGTACTCGAGCGAAAAACATAAACCCAACCCTGCTTGGCCGGATCCAAACCATCGGTTATCTGTATTTCAATCCGATCGTAATTTTGGGAATCGACATCCGGCAACCAGCTCAAGGCAGGTGCTCGATCCCCCATATCACGGGCCATAAAACAAAGCTCGTCCAGATCGTCCAAGATACCGTTGGTCTCACTGAAATAACCTGAATCTGCTCCGACATCGTCAAACTGGAATGGAATCTGGGTATATGTCCCGCTGTTATATCGATAAACAAATAAATCATCAAAAGCAACACCGTTAAAGTATGCTAAATCCTGAGCGGATATGATGACCGGTTCGGTATCACGATCAAGTGTAAAAGGTTGTGCATAAGCCGCATTGTGGCATCCTGCCAGTCCCCCTAAAAAGATTAATATCGCCATCCCTTTCAAGTTCGACAACATTTGCCACACTCCTTGTCTTAACAAAAAAATGTTTATTGTTTCCTAGCTATTATGCTGGTCGCAACAATTGTGCTACAAATTTGTATCATTCGCTGAAATGTTCCGGTCATGTTTTTGTCCTTATAATCTATTAATTTATAGTATTTTATTACGTACGATGATTTTTTATCTGCTCTAAAAAAGATGACGAATGATGCATGGATGGGACATTTGGGATCGATTTTTATAACTTGTGTGACCGGTCTCTCTCATAAACAAATCCGGATTGGGACATGCGTGCCACACATTACTTCTGATGGAAATTATGTACTGAAAGCCTTAAAACCTGGCTAAACAATTTAATGTATTTATTAACAATTATTTAACTAAATAAATACAGTTGTTTTGGCTAAGTTTTGCAAGTTGCATAAAAACAATAAATTAAGTGTAAATATAAAAAAGAATGAATTATAATTGAACGGTAAATGAGTTTTATTTTTTCAGTTGAAAAAATGGCACAACTGTTGCTTTGTTTTGCTATATGAAACGATTAAAAATAATTTTCTTCATTTTTATTGGTATTTCATCCAATGCTTATGCGGGAAAACTTATAGGCCGGGTGATAGACAAAACTACCGGAGAGCCGCTGATCGGTGTAAATGTATATATCAAAGACACGACCATCGGTGGTGCAACAGATTCCAGGGGTGTTTTCTACATACACAACATACCACAAGGGGAGCACGAATTAATGGTCACTATGATGGGTTATAGAACCATGCTCATCAAGGGACTGGTGGTAAACGAGGATAAGTATCGAATTTTAAAAATTAAACTCGCTGCGAAAATACTTGAACTCGGCGGTGTTGAAATAACGGCCGAAAAGCCGCGACAAGTTCAAGAAGAAAAACTTCAAACCATAGATCGGGAGATCATTGAACCCAGACAAATAAAACATCAAATCGGTACACTTGACGACTATTACCGGGCAGTTGTAAATTTACCGTCTGTTGCCCAGAGGAACGATTACAGTCCGCAACTTTATATTCGTGGCGGTAGTCCGGACCAAAACCTCATCATGTATGACGGTATTGAAATACTCATACCCACTAGAATGATGTTGCTTTTAGGAGGGGGCATCAGCCTTGTCAATCCCGACATGATTTCAGACCTGGAATTGTCTCCCGGTGGTTTTGGTGTGGAATTCGGCAATAAACTGTCCGGCATGCTGCAGATAAATAATCGGGACGGCAACAAAGAGTTTTCAATAAAAACGGGACTTTCGCCAGTTTCCAGTCACGCGTGTTTTGAAGGTCCGCTACTGAAGGGGAGGGGCTCGTGGATTCTGGCCGGCAGAAGAAGTTTTTACGATATGATGGCCAACCGGATTATTCAGGGTAATAATATATTTCCTTACTATCATGATGTGCATTTTAAAACGTCATTTTTTTTCAAACCCGATCACAAGATCTCCCTGTTTTATGCCAATCTAGGTGAGGGAGCCCAAATAAACGGACTTGAACTTGAAGAGATGGATATTTTGAATAAAGGGTCCGGCCATATTGCAGGACTGAACTACGGCATTGTGCTGAATAAAAAACTGGCCTTTCACTCTTTGGCCGGTTACTATGAAGATTTGAATGACATTAAAATATTTGATATGAACAATCATAGTTACAACGCACGTTTAAAGTATCACTTTAAGCGAATTTCGTTCAAAAGCAATTTACTTTATTACCCTTCGGAATGGCTGCATATAAAATCAGGCATTACGACCACAAAACTGACAAACTATGTGCGATCTCAAATCGACTGGCGCTCGTGGATCAACTTGCCGGATAATCTGAATGATGCCTTCGGGGATGTTTTAACGGCCGGATACACTCAGTTATCGATACAGAACAAAGAGCTGTCTATAACCACCGGAATTCGATATGATTATTCAGAATATTATAAACAAGCATTAACCAGTCCCCGAATTAAATTTACAATATTTCCCAGTGAAAAATTTTCATTCTGGACCTCCCACGGCCTGTACACGCAATTTCCCGACGTTATGACAATCATCTCGCGCGGAACACCGATGGACCTGTCTCAAAATAAGTTAAAAGCGGAACAGGCGACACACCACATCGCCGGGTGTGATATCCGTGTGAAGCCGGATATGATTTTAAAACTGGAGACATTTCAAAAAAGTATCAACGAAATGCTGACGCAGCGCGAAAATACATATATTCCGGAGAACAACGGCATCGGAAGCATTTCCGGTATTGAATTGACTTTTCAAAAATCCCAAAAAGCTCCGGGGAGTTGGGGTTTTCACCTGAATTATGCCCTGTATTCCGCAAAATACAGGTTAAAAGATCAAAACAAATGGTTTTATTTCGATCACGACCAGCGGCATCGCTTGAGCGCGGGATTGATTATTTCATTTAAAAATGGATTTATAGCCGGTATGAATTATCACTTTGGGAGCGGTTATCCCCATACACCTGTACTGGGTATGCAGCAAACAAAAGGTACACAATACGACTATGTGAAGGGCTGGCAGCTTTTAGAAGGCGAGATAAATTCCAGCCGTTATCCATATTATTCCCGTCTCGATGTGAGATTTCAGTACCGGTATTTACGATTTTCCGTTTATCTGGATATTATCAATGTGCTCAACAATCAAAATGTTTATCTATATGAATGGGATTTTTGGTTGACTCATAATACCGGGATCGGTACAAAAACCGTGTACAATATGATGCCGATCTTGCCCACCATCGGTTGTTCGTTTGAATTATAATTCGGCAGAGGGGAGGCGCCGAATATTTAGGGAAAAGGTCAAGGTAAAATTGGAGTAACTTTTCTAACCGCAAAGTATTGTTCGATTTAAATTCCCTACTTTAATTCAAATTGCCCGGCTAAAATCTCTGTGCCCCTGTGTCTCTGTACGAGGCTAAAATAACTCATGCGGAAGTACAAAAACCAAGTTGATTACATCGGCTTGTTTGTCAATATAAATAAAATTTTGGTGGATACCCTGCCTTGTTAATATATTGCTTTTTATATTAAATTATATTAAATTTACGTTCCATAAATCCTACAAAAATCCGTACGATCACAATGAGGTTCATAATGATCCCTGATTATCAGGCACAAGAGATTGAACGTAAATGGCAAAAGACATGGCAGGATACAAAACTGTACAAGACCGATATCTCTAAAACAGACAAAAAACTGTATTGTCTTGTTATGTTTTTATATCCTTCGGGAGACAAACTTCATATCGGTCACTGGTACAATTACGGTCCGACGGATACATGGGCCAGATTTAAAAAAATGCAGGGTTATAACGTGTTTGAACCCATGGGATATGACGCATTCGGCTTGCCGGCGGAAAACTATGCTATAAAGCACGGGATTCATCCGGCTGAAAGTACGGAAAATAATATCAATATTATTCGAGAACAACTCAAGGCCATCGGTGCCATGTATGATTGGGATTTTGAAGTTAACACCAGCCGGCCCGAGTACTATAAATGGACACAATGGCTGTTTTTGCAATTATACAAAAACGGCCTTGCGTATCGTGGCAAAGCGGCCGTGAATTTTTGCCCAAAATGTAAAACCGTTCTTGCCAACGAGCAGGTTATCGCCGGTTTATGCGAACGCTGTGATTCCGAGGTCAGCACCAAAGACTTGGAACAATGGTTCTTCCGTATTACAAAATATGCCGAACAGCTTCTGGAGGGTCACGACCGAATCGATTGGCCTGAAAAGACCATTGCCATGCAAAAAAACTGGATCGGTAAAAGTCTCGGCTCGAGCATAGACTTTCCCGTTGCCGACAGTGATCAAATGATTTCAGTCTTTACAACTCGGCCTGATACGGTGTTCGGCGTTACCTATATGGTTCTGGCGCCCGAACATCCACTGGTGGACGAGCTGACAACGCCTCAGCAAACTGAATCCGTCGAGGAGTATCGGCGTGAAACACGGAAAAAGAAAGATATCGATCGCATGTCTACCGAACTGGAAAAAACCGGGGTATTTACCGGCAGTTTCTGTATAAATCCCATGAACGGTGAAAAAGTGCCGATCTGGATCGCTGATTACGTGCTGGTGACCTACGGAACGGGAGCCGTGATGGCCGTACCCGGGCATGACGAACGAGATTTTGAATTTGCGAAAAAATTCAAACTGCCCATACGTGAAGTAATATCCAAAACCGGTGAACCGACCACCGGTGGTCTTGAGCAGGCTTATATCGATCCGGGCATCATGATCAATTCAGGACAATTTTCCGGTACGCCATCCCAAAAGGGTATAAGTGATGTAACCAATTACTTGAAAGAAAACGGTCTGGGCGATAAAAAGATCAATTACAAATTGCGCGACTGGCTCATATCCCGGCAGCGTTATTGGGGTGCGCCCATTCCGATTATTTATTGTGAAAAATGCGGCCAGGTATCCGTGCCCGAAAAGGATTTGCCGGTACTATTACCGGACAAAATTGATTTTGCAGCAAAAGATTTGTCGCCGCTGCAAACTGCTCCCGATTTCGTCAATACCACATGTCCAAAATGTGGTGAAAAAGCCCGGCGCGAAGTGGATACAATGGATACGTTTGTCTGTTCATCGTGGTATTTTCTGCGTTATCTTACACCCAAAGCAGCGGACAAGGCTTTTGATACCTCGTTGGTAAATAAATGGTTACCGGTGGACCAATATGTAGGTGGCGCCGAACATGCCGTCATGCATTTGTTGTATGCACGCTTTTTTACAAAAGCGTTACACGATGCCGGTTTGATCAATTTCGACGAGCCGTTCAAACGGCTGGTTCATCAGGGCGTTATCACAAACGAAAGCGCCAAAATGTCAAAATCCCGCGGCAATGTGATCAATCCGGATAGATACGTCAATAAATACGGATCCGACACATTCCGAATGTATATGATGTTTATGGGATCATACGAAGACGGTGGTGACTGGAGCGATCATAATATTATCGGTATATACAGGTTTTTAAAACGAGTATGGCGGCTGGTGTTACAGATCAAATCGGATAAATCCGAGGGCACCGAACGGGAAAATTTCGATCAGGTATTGCGGCAGATGCATCATGCAGTTAAACATGTCACAATCGATCTGGAGCGATTTCATTTCAATACGTCGATCAGCCGGATAATGGAGTTGGTCAACAAGATGTACTGGTATATACAAAATTTTAAAATTCAGGACCAAAACAGGGAATTATATGACGTCGTTACACCGGTGCTGGTGCAACTGATGGCGCCTTTCGCGCCGCACATGGCGGAAGAATTATGGAAACACATCGGTCAGGAATACAGCGTGTTTAATTCCCGCTGGCCCGAACATGATGAAGCCATGCTGGTTACGGAAATGATCAATCTGGGCGTACAAATTAACGGTAAAATCAGAGACCAGTTACAGGTTCCCGCCGATTACAGCAACCAACAGATACTGGCTCAGGCTGAACAAAGCGAAAAGGTGCAAAAGTACATCGGCGGCAAAGTGATAAAATTTAAAGATGTGAAAAATAAAAAGATTGTTGTTTTTGCGGTTGCTGATAAATGATTTTTCAGAGTTAATCAGCATTTTCAATTCAGATTCTTCTACTAAAGTATTGGTAAAAAAAGACATATAACCGTTCAAAAAGAGTGGGCTTGCACATTATCAAGTTAACATAACTAATATTATGCGCATAAATAAATATTCCGAAGAATTCACTTTTCTGCAAAAAAAAACTGAAGAAAACGGAAAAAGTACAATTCAATCCGTATCTCAGGCAAATCCCTTTATTTCTTTTTGTGCCAATTCTTTTAGAGGAGAATCATTTTTACACCACAAGATTTCTTCAAACTGCTGCTTCGATGCTTCGAGATGTCCCAATTTTTTCAGCAACTGCGCAAACTGAAATCTGGCGGTGATGTTGGATGAATTCAGCTGGATCGCTTCCTGCAAATAACGCATGGCCTCTTCAAGTTTGCCGGATTTGACAAGATTCTTGGCGATGAGCGTTTTGGTAATACTGTCGGTTTTTCCCAGTTCATGCGCTTTTTGCGCTGCTCCGCCGGCTTCGTTAACCAATCCGCAAGCATCAAGAATAATTGCGGCTTGTTTATAATAACCGCCTTTGGGCACAATAGAAATCGCCTTTTGTATGGATTCGATGGCCTCCTTGGATTGTCCGGCACGGATTTGACAGTTCGCTAAAGACGCCCAGGCTTCGGAATCGTTCGGATATTGCTGCAAATGATATTGATATTCCTGAACAGCATTTTTTAGATCATTTTTTAAAAAATACTCGTATCCTTTTATATTCACATTCTGATCCATATCCGTCTCGTTTTTTTTCGTATTGTCCTTCTCCGGGAGATTTTGCTGATCAATCATCTGAATCGCACTTTGAGCGAGTTGTCCTAATTTTCCCGACGTGTCCAGTTTTAAAACCGCCGTATAGCACCTTCTGGCATTCTCATAATCGTTTGAAATCATGTAAACTTTGCCAAGCCCCAAATATGCTCTGGCTTCCTTTGGATTTATGGAAATCGCTTTTTCAAACGCTTTAACGGCGTCCGAATATTTTTTTAATATACTGAACACCGCACCTAAATTGACGAGGGCTTGAAGATTATTGACGCTGAATCGAAGACTGGTTTTAATATATTCCTCCGCCTTATCAAACCGGCGCATTTTTGAGTAAATGCTGCCCAGCAAATTAAATGCACGGTAATAAACCGGACATATGGCGATGGTTCGTATACAACAGTCCAGACTTTGATGAAACATTTTCATTTCATGGTATACGAGCGCTAAATTATAATAGACATCCGGATCATTTGAGTAGATATCCAGGACCTTTTTCCACAGATCAACGGCTTCCATGTATTCTTTTTTTTGCGCCAGTTGAAGTGCCTGCCTGTTAAGCTGCTCCGCCTGAACAGGTGCCGGATTTACCGCCCACACAATATGCGCTTTGGGACCGTTCACAGTAACCTGGATACTATCCCCTGTTCCGGCAAGCTTTTCCTGAAGCAGTGTCGCCAAATCGGCATCGGGTTGATTCTCCAATTTCTCCTTAATATCCGGATAATCCTCGAGTATGCCTAAAAGCTCCATATCGACGGAGATAGTTTTATGTTGCCGTTTGGTTGATGTGGAATTAATTGCGGCCATAGGTTATTTTATTCTTTTTTTTAAATTTACTTGTGAAATTAAATATATTTTTCCTTTCAAGCAAGTGGTTTTTATAACTTTTCAACCTTGCTTTATATTCGCTTTATTCGTATTTTTTACCATGATGATGCGATTTAATAAAAAGGAAATCTTTTACATTTCCAATATCTTGACGAGCAGTCGAATTTTTCTCGCCATTCCGATTGCTTTTCTGATCAGAAGCAATACACAACGAGGGAATTGTATACTCGTACTTCTGGCCATGGTGGCGGTTTTGACCGACTACTTTGACGGCTATTTTAGCCGAAAATTTAACCAGGAGTCCGATCTCGGCAAAATCCTGGATCCGATTGCCGACAAAATACTGATTATTATAACTTTATCGTTGCTGGCCTATTATCGCAACTTTCCCCTATCGCTCATCGTCATACATTTGATCCGTGACAGCTGGATTATTCTCATCAGTACCATCATATTAAAAAAAACCAAAAAGATTGTAAAGCCGAATCTGTGGGGAAAATTGAATACGTTTATCGTATCGCTCACCATTATCTTTTTCCTCCTGGATATTAACAATGCGTTCTTTACGATCTTTTTTTGGCTCAATTATATCACCATGTTTTTCTCAACTCTGATGTATTATCTATTTGGTGAGTCTGTGCTATGTCAAAAACAAGGCCAAAAGTACGTTTCACGTTTTGCTGCGGTCGCCATCGCTATTTGCGGTATTTATTTTGGCATGCAAATAACCTTTGATTCTCACCCCGTCACAGTAAAAGCACCTATCGATCAATCCATTGTTAAAATGCTGGTGGAAAAATATGCACCTGTCATGTACCTGCATCGGGATGAAAAATACCGTCCTGTGAATGTAGAATGTGTTTTGGATAATTCAATTTTACTAAAAAACCGTTATCTGCTGTTTTTTAATCCTGTCATTTCCGACATACCGGATATTTTTACGCTAGGCCGGTATACGAGCACTGATTACTATTTAAAATACAAAAGAAACTTTTTCGCCTCGATTTATAATCAATACAAAAATTCATTTCATGACTGTAAAACAACGGTTTATGCCACTGCATTCAAGCTCAACTGTGCCGGCCGGATGACCTATATTATACAATACTGGTTTCTGTTTTGGGCCAGTTCCGGTTTTATGCCCCGGATTACCTGGCATGAAATGGACTGGGAAATGGTCATGTTTGCATGTGATGAAAATGCACAATTAATACAGGCTGGATATTCTCAAAATTATTATGGACAGGTTCTCCTTCCAAAGGAATTACAATATATTGATCATCATCCCGTTGTTTTCATCAGCTTGAACGATCACAATATGTATGCCCAACCGGGTACGTTTCGTTCATATCTGGATAAAAACAAACGTTTTCAATTGGGCAAGAATAAATGTTCAGGAGATATATACATTCATTACGATGAATATGATTTGGTTATTTTAGACGAAGAACCGGAGTGGATTCAATATCGGGGGTATTGGGGTATCCCTGTCACAACATGGTTACAGGGGCCCAAATATCGAAATCCGAAAAATAAGAATCTATCCATGTGGAAAAATCCGGTGGGATGGTTTAAAAAGTATCAAGACTGATGTTATTGGCCTTTATATACGATTCAACATGTGCCAGGTCCTTTGCCGTATCGACGCTTTTACCTGCGGCGTTTTTACAAGCTGTTTCGACGACATAAATCCGGTAGCCGTTTTCAAGGACGCGCAACTGTTCAAGCTTTTCAACTTTTTCTAAAAAACCTTCAGGTAATTCGGTGATTTTTTGTAAAAAAGATTTCCGGTATACATACAAACCGACATGTTCATAAACAGGAATAGAGTGGCCGTCTCTTGAAAAAGGAATCAATGCGCGGGAAAAGTAAAGGGCATAACCATCTTGATCCACAACGACTTTTACTGTCCCGCTATCATTATATAAATCCGCCGAAAGAAGTGTTTTTACTGTAGACATATAAATTTCGGAAGAACTCAACAGCGGCTGGACCGCCTCATCGATCATGAGTGGATCGATGAGTGGTTGATCTCCCTGAATGTTCACCACAATATCAGCATCGCTGTCTCGAACAGCCTCAGCAATTCGGTCGGTACCTGAAGGATGAAGAGCACCTGTCATCACGGATTTTCCACCAAATTGTCCGACACATTGTTCCACCCTGGGATCATCTATTGCAACAATTAAATCGTCTAATAATGCAGATTTTTTAGCTCTTCTATACACCCATTCTATCATCGGTCTACCGGCAACAGGAGCGATTATTTTACCTTGAAAACGGCTTGAGCCGTATCGTGCGGGAATGACGCCAATAACTTTTATGCCGCACCTCGCTTTTATCGTCTTTTAAAAAAAATTGTATAGGTGTTCCCAGACTCCCGTTCGATCTTGATAACGGCATCGATTTGCCGGCATAAAGTATTGACCAGCTTCAAGCCCAGCGAACCCTGACTTTTAGGAGAATTTTCAGCAGTCAACTCAAGCCCATTATCCTGGACAGTTAAAACATACAGCACTTTTTCCTGTTTCAGATCAATCAACATTCTTCCCTGGCGGCCGTTTGGAAATGCATAACGCAGTGTGGTGATGATCAGTTCGTTAACGATTAAACCGATAGGTATAGCCATATGAATGCCGAGAAATTTTTCAAAAATGTTTAACACGATATCAATTTGAGAAACATCAATTGAATAGTTTTGGAATAGTTTATCAATTAATGTTTGCAGATATGTTTCAAAATTTATTTCGGAAATGTTTTCCGAACGATACAATAAATCGTGAACCAGCAACATGGATTCAATCCTGTTGCGAGTTTCGTCGAGGCCGGTAAGGGCTGTTTTATCTTGAATAGATTCCGATTGTAAAACCAGCAGATTAGAAATAATCTGCATGTTTGATTTGACTCTTGAATTAATTTCTTTAAGCAACAGTTCCTTTTCGTTCAGGATCCGTTCCAAGTTTTGCTGTATCTCAACCCTTTCGGTAATATCGCGTGATATGATCGTGAAAAATAGACCCTGTCCGGTCTCCCAGCTTGTTAAAGCAAATTCCATTTGAAAGGCGGTGCCGTCTTTTTTGATCCCGATATATTCAGTCCGGTCCCCGATCAAAGATGAGACACCGGTTTCGACAATGAGATTTAATTGTTGCCTAAAATGTTCATTCGTTGGCGGTTTAAATAACATTGTCGCATTATTCCCAATCATTTCGACCTTTTCATATCCAAATATGTTACATGCTGCAGCGTTCAAGGATTGAATGACACCCTTACTGTCAACGATAATGATGCCATCAGTTGCTGTATCCACAACGGACCTGTATCTGCGCTCGGATTCCTTAAGTTTTTGCTCCATTTGACGTTTGTAGAAGGATATTTCAATGGCCGCCTTTACCTGTTTTTCCTGAAAAGGTTTTATGAGGTACCCAAAAGGTTCGGTATTTTTTGCTTTCGTCACGTAGACATCGCTGGCATAAGCCGTAAGGAATATAACCGGAATATCCAGTTCTTTTTTGATGATCTCAGAAGCTGCAATTCCACTCAGTTTTCCCGGCATAACGATATCCATGAGAATGATATCCGGCAGGAGTTGCCGTGCTTTTTCCACCGCCTCCTCTCCAGAATTGGCACTACCGACAACATGATACCCCATATGAGAGAGTCGTTCTTCGAGTTGCGTTGTGATGACGGCTTCATCATCGACAACCATAATTTTAATCATTTTACTTTCCTTTTCATAATAATCCAAAATATACTGGAAGGTAAAATATGGATGCGGCAAAAGATTGTAGATTAATAATAAATGCTTAACAAGTAAAGTATAAAAATGAACCGAGTTTGTCAAGAAATAAAAGCCCCGATGTTCAGGGGCTTTATATTAGAAAATTTGATAGTACGCCAGAAGGGAATCGAACCCCCAACCTTTGGCTCCGGAGGCCAACGCTCTATCCAATTGAGCTACTGGCGCACATGAATTTAAAGTTAAAGAATATTATTTGAAAAATCAACAAGTTTTTAAAAACAGAATATTTTGAGGACTTGTTACGTTCTCCTGTTTAGGGCAAATTCAACCTTTTTATATCCAAAGCTTTTCCGGTCTCCGCATCTATTTCGACCAGTACACCGTTCAGGCGGTTATTGGATGATGCAATTTCATATCTTTCCGGAATTTGCAGTAAAAAACGCCGTAAAGCAGTTTTAGTGTTCAATCCAATGACAGAATCCGTCGGGCCTGTCATTCCGGCATCAGTGATAAAAGCCGTACCATTTTCCAAAATTCGTTCGTCAGCCGTTTGAACATGGGTATGAGTACCAACGACGGCGCTGACTTTACCATCTAAATATCGTGCGAGGGCAGCTTTTTCAGCCGTCGCTTCTGCATGAAAATCAACAAAGATTATTTTTGTCTGGGATTTTAACTTTTCCACCTCGCTTAATCCCATTCTGAAAGGGCAGTCAATTTGATACATAAAAGTGCGTCCCTGCAAATTAATAATCCCTACAGGGACACCGTTGGGTGTTGTGACAATTGTTGAACCATGGCCTGGCACACCGGGTGGGTAATTTAAAGGCCGCAGGACAGTACGCGTGGTGTCGAGATATTTTCGAAACGAAGCGACCGTCCAGCTATGGTTACCGCCGGTTATTACATCAATACCCACATTATTATAGTTCCGCACGATTTTTTCGGTTAGGCCTTTTCCGTTACAGCCGTTTTCACCGTTGGCGATACACAGATCCACTCGATATTGTTTTCTTATATTTGGCAATAATGCCGTGGTTAATTCGAAACCGGGTTGTCCGATGATATCTGCAATAAACAATAGTGTTATCTTGTTGTCACTCACGCTTTATCCCAATATTATCAAAGATTTTTACTTTGCGTAATCTATGGCACGAAATTCTCTGATTACCGTTACCTTAATTTGTCCCGGATATTCCATGTCACTTTGAATTTTCTCTGCGATGTCAGATGACAACTGTTCACAACTTGCATCATCTATTTTTTCGTGCTCGACGATCACACGAATTTCACGGCCGGCCTGAATAGCATACGCCTTTCCGACACCCGCAAATGATTTCGCCACAGTTTCAAGATTTTCCAGTCTTTTAACATATGATTCAAGCGTTTCACGTCTTGCACCGGGCCTGGAACTGCTTACGGCATCGGCCGCCTGCACCAGAACTGAAATGGGGGAAATCGGTTCCACATCTTCGTGGTGCGACGCGATTGCATTTTGAACGATAGGTCCTTCTCCGTATTTTTTCGCAATCTCGACACCAATTTGAGTATGAGTTCCTTCCGTATATCGATCGATCGCCTTTCCGATATCATGCAAAAGCCCTGCACGCTTTGCCAAATTTCCATCCAGGTCAAGACTTGCTGCGATAAGACCGGAGAGATATGATACTTCAATAGCATGTTGGAGAACATTCTGTCCGTAACTCGTACGATACTTGAGTTTACCGAGCAATTTTATTAATTCGGTATGCATTCCGCCCAAGCCTGTCTCCAAAAGCGCCCTCTCCCCTACCTCGACGAGATTTTCTTCCATCTCTTTTGCCGTTTTTTCAACAACCTCTTCAATACGAGCTGGATGAATTCGACCGTCGGATACAAGTTTTTCCAATGATATGCGGGCTATTTCGCGCCGAAAGGGATCAAAACCTGACAGCACAACCGCTTCTGGCGTATCATCCACAATGACTTCAACACCCGTTGCTGTTTCAAACGAACGGATGTTTCGCCCTTCTCTGCCGATTATCCGGCCTTTCATCTCATCGGAAGGTAAATTGACGACAGATACCGTGGTTTCAGTTGAATGATCCGCAGCCGTCCGCTGGATCGCCTGAATGATAATTTCCTTTGCTTCACGGTTGGCAGTCTGTCTCGCTCGATCTTTTATTTCTTTGACTTCCCTGGCGGCATCCTGTTTTGCTTTTTCAATAAGATTCTGCATTAAAATTCTTTTTGCTTCCTCATTTGAAATTCCACTGATTTTTTCCAGCCGCCGATTCTGTTCTTCCAGGTTTTTTTCAAGAGACTCGTGTAGAAAATTTACTTTTTCCTCTTTACCTTTTAATCGACTCTGAATTTCCTCCAAATCTTTTTCCTTTTTAGAAAGCAAATCATGACGGCGGTCAAGATTTAACTGCCTGGTATTCAGTTTACTTTCAGTCTTGTTCAACTCATGGCGTTTGGCCTTTATTTCGTTATCCAGATTTTGTTTCAACCTCAACCATTCGTCTTTCGCCTCTAGTTGTTTTTCTTTTTTTAAATTTCTGGCCTCTTTTTCGGCATCTTGTACAATTTTTTCTGCTAATTTCTCGGCGTTTGCCAATTTCTTCTGACCGATGTATCTGGACACAATCCATCCGCCTATAAATGACAATACCGCCGCACAAAATACGATAAAAATCACCAATAAGATATCCATTACCCCTCCACAAATAAAAAACCCAGTATTTGTTGCACGTCTGCACCTCTTACTTTTGGGGTTTACTGTAAAAACTGAATCAATCGACGAGTTTATTGCCAGACGAAAAAACCGGGTTATCAATATTTCAATATAAATATGTAAGAACGATCAACTGGTTATTATTTCTGTTCCTCCGTTAACTTTTTTATACCAAGTTCCAATTTTTTGGTGAGCAGGTGTATATTTTCCTCAAAGTATAAATTTTTTTTCTTGGCTATCTTTTTGTTCTGAAACATCTCATCTGCAATATTCAGTGCGGCTAAAATCGCAATCTGATGCAGCGGTAAATTTGGTTTTACCGAATGGATTTCCTTCATTTTTGTGTCCACAAAACGGGCGACACTGTTAACGTATTCAACATCGGAACTAACTTTTAGCGGATAGTCAGTACCAAAGATATTTACTTTAAGGATATTTCTATCACCGTTCATAAGGTCTTGATATTTTAAAAATTAACAAATAATCCGGCAACAATTATAACTTTTGCAACTCGTCCAGTTTAACTAATAACAGTTTAATTTTGTTTTTTAATTTTTTCTCGTTTTCTTTATACTGCTGTAATTCCTTGTCGTTTGGATTTTCTTTTAATTCGACAATTAATTTCTTCAATCCTTCAATTTTAAGATTTTTTTCAGCCAACAGATTGAGTAATTTCTTTTTTTCATCAAGTAATTCAGTCTTTTCTTGATTAACTTTGTGTAACAGCTGGATCACTTTGTTTACGGCTTCTGCCAATTGATGGATTGGATTCTTTTCCACAACCACCTCGGATTATCTGGGGCGTAATTCTGCGCCGCAATCTCTATTGAGGTGCGCCAAAATATTTTTTATTGACTGTTCAACACTACTTTCATCTAATGTACGTTCTTTTGATGAAAAGGTCAATGAAAAACCGATACTTTTTTTACCGGCACCAATTTGATCACCGGTATAATAATCAAAAATTTTCACTTGGATCAAATCGGAGCCTGCTGCAGACCAAATAAACTTTTCAATCTGGGCAACAGGTACATCATTATCCACCACAATCGCTAAATCAAAAGGTACGGATGGATATTTTGAAATGGATTCGAACTTTTTATCTATCCTGGCGAAGCGAAATAATTGATCAAAATCAAAGTTAAAAGCAAAAACGTCATTTATTTTTATTTTTGCCAGCCTACAGGCTTGATCATTTAACTTTCCCATGCAACCCAGGTATTCTTTTCCTGAAAAAACTGCAACGCTTGATGAATCCCAAAACCCAACGGTGTTTTTTTTCAACGTTAAATCAACAATTCCGAGTTTGCCGAGCAAAGACATGGCAAGGCCTTTTATGTCATAAAAATCAAAAGTCTCTTCTTTGCCAAACCAGGTCGATTCAGTCCTTTTGCCTGCCAATATACCAGCCACATGCGTTTTTTCCACATATGCTTCCGTTTTCCAGGCGACGTTACCAATCTGAAAAAATCTGCATGTATCGTTCTGACGATTCCGGTTGTAACTGATAATTGTTAATAGACTCGACATAATATCAGGACGCAACGCAGCAAGATCGGCCGACAGGGGATTAATAATTTGCACCAAACCGGTCTTTTCAGGTAAAAAATATTCGGCATACTTATCCGGCATTAAATTGATAGACACAGTTTCTCTGAGTCCCAGAGCAACGAGCAGCCCGCGCATAAAATCGCGGAATTTATCTTTTAAATTGGGCGTTTGAAGTTGATTTATGCAGGCGACGGTATTCGTGGGAATATAATCATAACCGAGGTTAATCGCCACTTCTTCGATCAGATCAACCGGACGAGTGATATCCGGACGAAATGTCGGCACGTTTACACTAAGCATATCATGATTACTTTTTACAACATCAATTTCAATTGATGTTAATATTTTAGCGATATCTTGCATCGAACGCTTTGTGCCCAATAGACGATTCACTCTTTCAATATTCAGATCGATATTAACCGGATTAATTTTTCTCGCATAGTTATCCACCGCTTTACCGATAATATGCCCGTCCGCCAAATCGATCATCATTTGAGCAGCGCGATTCATTGCATAAACAGTTCCGTTTGGATCCACACCTCGTTCAAACCGACGAGACGACTCGGTAAAAATGTCCAGTTCTTTGGCTGTTTTACGGATACCAACGGGTTCAAAATATGCACTTTCCAAAAAGACAGTCGAGGTCTCAGGTTGTACTTCAGAATTTAATCCACCCATCACGCCTGCCAATGCGACAGGTTTCACAGTATCACAAATAAGCAATGCATGTTCGTTAAGAATATGTTCTTTTTCATCGAGAGTTGTAAATCGTTCGTCTTTTAGTGCCGTACGAACAATAATCTTATCGCCTTGGAGCAATTTATAATCAAAAGCGTGTAAAGGCTGTCCGGTTTCCATCATAATGTAGTTGGTAATATCAACTACATTGTTGATGGACCGCACACCTACGTTGAATAAACGCTCGACAAGCCAAAACGGAGATGCCTTTATGCGAATGTTTTCTATAAAACGACCGGAATACCTTGCGCAACGGTTGCTGTTTTTTATAATAACCTGGACAGGATTATTACCTGATATATCCTGTTCTCGCCATGGGACCGGAGGCCGGCGTAATTGTCGGCCCGATATTGATGCAATGACCCGGGCTATACCTATAACGCTTTGACAATCGGCTCTATTGGGTGTAATAAAAACATCGAACACATAATCCGGCTCACCAAGAAAACGCTCAAAATCCAAGCCGACGGGTGTATCAGAAGGCAGTTCCATCAGCTCTTCGGCGCGTTCAGACAGCCCCAGTTCAACCTCGGAACACAACATACCTTCGCTCTCAATCCCTTTTATTCTCCTAGAGGTTATTTCAACCTTTTCGAGTCGTGCTCCGACAAGTGCAATGGGGGCGACCAATCCTTTTTTCGTATTCGGAGCGCCGCATACCACATTTACTCTTCCATCGCCAATGTCCACAAGACAGGAGGTCAAATGATCGGTGTCTTCAATCGGAGTACAATCGATTATTTTACCGATTTTTACGCCCTTGAAAGACCGATTGACGGCAAAGTAATCTTCAACCTCCAATCCGGCCATTGTCAATTTTTGTGCCAATTGGTCGGGAGAATAAGAAATATCTACAAAATCTTTGAGCCAGTTTAATGTAACTTTCACAACAACATCCGTTTAAAATTGATTGAGAAATCTTGTGTCGTTTTCGTAAAATATTCTAATATCATGTATTCCGTACTTTAGCATTGCGATGCGTTCCACACCCATACCGAACGCATAGCCGCTGTAAACATCAGGGTCATAATTTACAAAACCGAATACTGCCGGATCAACCATACCGGCTCCGGAAATCTCGAGCCATCCGGTCTTTTTGCACACCTTGCAACCGTTTCCTTTGCAAAAAATGCACGAAAAATCATATTCAGCACTGGGTTCGGTAAAAGGGAAAAAACTCGGGCGAAACCTAACCCGCATTTCTTGACCAAAAAGTTTTTGTGCAAATGCCTGAACGATACCTTTTAAATCAGCGAAGGAGACGCCTTTATCAACACACAAGCCTTCCACCTGATGAAAAATCGGAGAATGCGTCGCATCCGGCGTATCCTTGCGAAAACATTTACCCGGAGCAATCATTCGTACGGGGGGTTTTTGGTTCTCCATTGTACGAATCTGAACCGGCGATGTATGCGTTCGCAGGACGTATCCATCGGGCAGATAAAATGTATCTTGCATATCTCTGGACGGATGGTATTCCGGAATGTTCAGGGCCTCAAAATTGTAAAAATCGGATTCAATCTCGGGTCCCTGTTCCACACGAAATCCCATTTCCGTGAAAATGATTTTTATTTCGTCCAGCACCTGAAACAATGGATGCAAGCTGCCTACAATTGGCATTCTACCGGGCAGAGTCACATCAAAATCTTTAATTTTTTCGGCAGTTAAAAGCGATTGCTGCACAAGTTCAAAATCCGATTGGGCGGCTGCGCGAAACGCGTTGAGTTCGGCTCCAACAACAGGACGGTCTGTCGGTCCAAGCTTTCCCAACACACTGAAAAGACGTTGAATTTCTCCCTTTTTACTAAGAAACATCAAACGCACGCTTTCCAGATCGTTTTTGCTCTTTACGCTCTTTAATGCAAGTTGAAAATTATCTTTTGTTTCATTAATCTGTTCTAGTATTTTTTGTGCATTTTCCAAAATAGTCACGTTCAGGTTATTTTACAGTCGATACAATTTTTTCGAATGTCTTGATATCGTTAACGGCAATATCAGACAACATTTTCCGGTTAATCAGGATATTTTTTTTCTCCATACCGTTAATAAGGGCGGAATAACTCATTCCAAATTGTCGTGCAGCGGCGTTTATACGTACGATCCATAATTTCCGAAATTCACTTTTTCGTTTTTTACGATCACGGTAAGAGTATTGCAGGCCTTTTTCGACCTGTTCTTTTGCAGATTTAAACAATCTGCTTTTACCGCCATAATATCCCTTTGCTGCTTTAAGTATTTTATTTCGACGATGCTTTGTGGGCACCGAAGAATGCGATCTAGGCATAACACAACCTCCAAGTATTTATGATATTATTTTTTTGACTCGTTTTGCATCGCAAGATTTCATTATCGCCGACTTGCGCAAATTTCGTTTTCTTTTTGTGGATTTTTTTGTCAGAATATGGCTGGCATAAGCTTTGTTTCTTCTCACTTTACCGGTGCCTGTTTTTCTGAACCTTTTCATTGCTGCCCGGTTTGATTTCATTTTTGGCATAATCGACCTCTTATTTTTTTGTTAAATACATTATCAATTGTCCGCTTTCCATCTTGGGTTCTTTTTCCACTTTTGCGATGTCATCAAGTTCTTCACGCAATCTATCCAGGATTTTTACACCATACTCCTGGTGTACTCTTTCGCGACCTCTGAACATAATCGTCGCCTTTACACGATTTCCTGATTCAAGAAACTTTCTTGCATGACGGGCTTTAAATTCAAAATCATGTTCCTCAATTTTGGGTCGAAGACGTATCTCCTTTGTCACAATAACATGTTGTTTTTTCTTTGTTTCTTTTTCTTTTTTCGCCAGTTCGTATTTATACTTGCCAAAATCCATTATCTTGCAAACAGGAGGATTGGCATTTGGAGATACTTCAACAAGATCACATCCTGCATTTTCGCTCAGTCGTAAAGCCTCATCTATTGCAACGATTCCGACTTGCTCGCTGTTTTGATTGATCAGTCGAACTTTACGGACTGTTATTTCATTATTGATACGGATTTCACGTTTTTTAATAACTGACCTCCATTTTTTGTTAAACTTTAATTATCGTTCTTTAACATCTCGATGGACTTGATCAATAAAGTCTTGAAGATTTAAAGAACCGATATCGCCCTCATGTCTTTTTCGAACCGACACTGTGTCATTCTCCACTTCCTTTTTTCCCAAAACAAGCATATAAGGGATTTTATTCGTCTCCGCATCACGAATTTTATAGCCGATCTTTTCACTTCTGTCATCGAGATAACAACGAATATCCGCCAGGATTAATTGCTCCATTATCTGACCGGCATATTCGTGTTGTTCATCAGTGATTGGAATGACATGAACCTGTACCGGTGCGAGCCAAACGGGAAATGCACCGGCATAGTGCTCAATCAACACTCCAAAAAACCTTTCCAATGAACCGAGCAACGCTCTGTGTATCATGATCGGCTGATGTTTTTTACCATCTTGTCCGATATAATGAATATCAAAACGTTCGGGTTCATTAAAATCGACCTGAATGGTTGAGCATTGCCAGGTACGTCCCAATACGTCTTTTATTTTAATATCGATTTTCGGACCGTAAAAAACACCTTCACCGGGATCGACTTTATATTCAATACTTGCCTCATCAAGACCTTTTTTCAATGATGCCGTCGCTTTTTCCCAGTTATCCGGATTGCCTACATAATTTTCCGGCCGAGTGGATAAATATATTTCAATATCCTTAAATCCGAAAGCGCCCAGCATGTTCAGGGAAAAATCGATCAATTTCGACACTTCGGCATCGAGTTGATCGGGACGGCAAAAGATATGCGCATCATCCTGGGTAAAACCGCGCACGCGCAGCAGACCATGTAAGACTCCCGAGCGTTCATAACGATACACGGTACCCAATTCTGCCCAACGGATTGGAAGTTCGCGGTAACTTTTTGTTTTACTTTTATAAATCAGCAGATGAAACGGACAGTTCATTGGTTTCA
>JAFGEC010000469.1 GCA_016931775.1 Candidatus Zhuqueibacterota bacterium
CTAATTTTGGCCTGGAACTTTATAAAAACAATTACTTATTGCTGGACAGCCGTATCGGCTATTTTATCCCTTTTTATGAAAATCGCAGCCTGCGGGGATTACTGGGGAGTCTTTCATTTAATTTTGTATTTTAATCATTTGGAGAATTTATGCCGATTAAAATCGACAGCCCAACCGTTATCACTGCGGCAGGTAACGTACCGAAAGAAATCAAAGAATATATCGGACGGGTCAACACAAAGACCGAACAAATCAGTATCGCGCACATGAAAAGTCCTGCCGGTTGGGCCGAACCGGGACAACAGCCGGAATTTAATGAATATACGGTTGTGTTAAAAGGTGTGCTGGTGGTGGAAACGCAAAATGAAAAACTCGAGATTACTGCCGGACAAGCCGTCATTGCAAAAGCCGGTGAAAGGGTGCGTTACAGTTCACCTTACAAAAACGGCGCCGAGTATATCGCGGTCTGTTTACCGGCATTTTCGCCGGAAACGGTGAACAGGGATGAATAAGAAACCATAGCGGTACAAAAAACCCAAGTTTCAAAGCACATTATACAATTCATTTTTAGATGCTTCGTGTGCTTCGTGATTAATAAATTTCAGCAAGCATCTAAACATTCTATATTTTTACAATGGTCCCATCTGTAATTAAAATTTCCCATTATTTCTGCTGTATTGAAAATAAAAATCTTGACAATGGCATAATTTTTTCATATTTTATCAGTCCAATATCGCGGGGTGGAGCAGTCTGGTAGCTCGTTGGGCTCATAACCCAAAGGCCGCAGGTTCAAATCCTGCCCCCGCTACTACGTAACTTCAATAAAATATCCACTTAGATCACATTCTGAGTGGCTTTTTTTATGGGTCTTTTTCTCATTTTTACCCACTTTTGGACGTATTTTAACCCAAATATAACCCAAAAGATTTCGAGGTGAATCCGCTACCAATTTTTCTAAAAATATCAAAAGGATTATGGGGCGAGGCATGGCCGGATACAGTGCCCATTGGTGACCCGTCTTGATTGCTCTTTGATAACAATTGTCCTGAGAATGATGAAAATGATGAGTGGCTTTTTTCAGCGGAATAGGTGGTTTTTTGTTCTTGAAAAGTTGAACGTGTTGTATTTCTTGTCCTTCCAATGATGCAAAAATATTTTTAAATATGGCTTTTTCAATATCTTTATTTTTCCCAATCTTTGATGATCAATCCTTGTACTCGACTAAACTCACGTACGTTATTCGTAACAACAATTTTATCATTGGAAACAGCAATTGAAGCAATTAATAAATCATTGGGGCCGATTGGAGTTCCCGATCGTTCCAAAGATGTTCGAATTTCCCCATATTTTTCCGCAGCATTATCATCAAAAGGTAATGAATGAAAACGATTGACAAAGTTAAAAATCTTTTTAAAATTATCTTTGGGTTTGGCACTTTTTAATGCTCCATAATACAATTCAGCTTTCACTATTGAGCACAAAAAAATTTCTTCTGGCATTGATGATCTAAAATTTTCTTTTATTTTATCTGACGTGCCGTTTAGATATTTTATACAGGTGTTTGTATCCAATAAATACATCAGTTTATTCCTTCACGAACTTCAAATGTCCCTTGAGGACCACGATCAATTGGACTATTTGATAAACAACCATAAGTTTCGTGGATAAATTTACGCCAGGTAGACCTTTTTTCAGAATCTTTATTCCTCAGATCGATATTTGGATTGTCTCGTTCTTTAGCCGAGGATTCAAAAATTTTGATAATTTTGTATAAAATTGACAAATGTTCATCTTTAATATTTTCAATTTCCGCCTTAACATCTTCTTTTGTAATCATGATATTATTCCCTTTAACAATATTACGTTTCACAATTAGATTATAAAATTAACAATCAATAAGCAAGAAAAAAATTTTGAAATAGTAAATAAGATTTGCCACTCCCCATACCGTCCCATCGTCTTAATAATGTAGTGGGATTGTTGGGGGAGGGCTGGGAATTTCCGACTATTGCTCGCCGATTTATATACTCATCACGATGAACATCATTCCGGTGGTTTTAGTAAACTTTGCCGCTGGTACTCTTTCCTTCTTAAGCCTCCCCAACTTTCAGATAGGTTTTACAGGATACATAAGAATTTTAAGATCAAAAGACATTTGTGAAATTTTAACGAAGCGGCGATTTTAACGGCCCACTCCAATTCATACCATCCGCATCTATAGTCTTAGAGGATTTCACGACGCCGTCATATGAGATAATTTGTATGGAATTAACGAGAGCGAGACTGTACTCATACTGCGGCACAATACATTCAACAAATCCTCTCTCTTTAACTGAAAAAGCGTTTTTGCAGTATTGCATCGGAATGTAAAAATAATGATTGATATGTTGACCAGATAATTCAATAACATTCTGGCGTAGCACGGGAGGATTCCACCCCATTATTCTGGAAAGAGCCCCTTCAGTTCCTTGCACCTCCTGTACGATTTCACGCCACGATTCAGGAACTCGGTGTCTGACGCTTGGTGGAAGTGGCCGAAATTTAAGCAAACTTGTAGCAATTTGTATATGTAGAAAATAATTAGCCGACTTCAAAAAGTTAGTAAGCACCTGATCTTTGAAAGGGATTAAGATTTTGCAATTATTTACCTCCTCGAGAAGGTACGGTATCCTAGACTCGATCTTACCGTAATGAATTGGTAGAGTCCTATGATTTTCGTTTGAGTCCATAAAACTTCTGACGAATGTTGGTGACAATTTATAGAAAATTGATCCTTCCTTCGTATAATTCTTTGCATCTTTGAAAAGAAAATGAATTAATTCACAAAGATCATTACATTCTTTTGGCCACTCAACTCTTATAAACTCAGCATTCTTAACAAATTGATCAATAGCGCATTTTATTGAGACAGGATCGACATCAAAAGTACTTTGAAACCGGATTATGGTCTCGTTCGGTTTGACACTTTTTGTTAAATCAGATTTTTCTCTTGTACTCCTTTCCGTTTGTTTATGTTGACCATTTGGGTTTGTTTCAAAAATATTCGATCGTTTTGCTCGCTGTCGGGCTTTTTCAGTCAGGTAGGATTTCAAGTACCAAGTGACTACAGTAAGTATGATGAGTATTACTACAATTGGAATAGCGACTAATGGTTCACTGGTAATGTGATCTAAAATCTCAAGAAGCCTTTCGAAATCAATCACTTAATCCTCCGCCTGGTAAGAAGCTATACAAATGTTGTAAACTACATTTCAGACTTTTAATAAAATGCATATTCCTCACCTTCGCCCAGAATATCATGAAGATTATTTGAAATGGCGTTGAATGTTAAATCCTTCTGTCCGATAACATCTCCGATTTTTGATCTTCTTTAAAGGGCAGCTTCATCTAATAAATTCCATTGAACTATTGAATGTTGTGCCCTCTCTTCTTCTCTTCCTCATAAAAACTATTATTTCTGAAAATCCGTTTTTAATAATTTTTTTTGAAACTCCTTTAGATCTCCATTTCCTTATTTGAGATATAACATCCTCATCGTTTTTTTGAATTGTCCTGCTCGAATTCTATATAAATATACTCCTCCAGCAATAGGAAGGCCGGATTGATCCCGACCATTCCAGACTATTGAATGAGAGCCGGCAGCTAGCTGCGCATTTGCCAATGTAATAACTTTGTTTCCGGTAATATTATAAATCTCCAATATGACGTGAACCGGTTCGGGCAAGTCATAACTAATGACAGTTTCAGGATTGAAAGGATTCGGGTAATTTTGATAAAGTTCATATTCGGTTGGAATAGCATTCTCCATACCTTCTGCTAAATCGCCTCCCTTTTTCACACTTTCCTTATGGATCACGATATTACCACCACCAATTGCTGTTGTCAAATCAGCGTCCTCTGCCGCATCCATTTGATTATCATATACAATCGCTTCTCCATCATCTTTATCCCAAATCTTAATTCTGAACTTATCTACTCCACCGCCTCCACTAATCTCTCCATCAATGGCGCTCAGGAGAAATCCATAATTACCCTCGTTATTTATCGTACCAATCCCCTTAAACATTGCTTTTGGACCGGCAATAACGAGCCATTGGTACTCCGAACTGTGAAAATTCAGGTCAGCCACCTTAAAATTAAATTCAGTTTGCCCCGACGGTGTTGTTGCACCCTTTTCATATTTTGAGACAAAACCAAAATTTGCTTTACCGGTTAGCGTCGGATCAACAACATACGCACCAGCAGGTGATTCAATCCACCCACCACCAGTGACAAAACCAGCTCCCGCATCATAAATGACAATGTACTCAAAACTTGTTTGCTCAAAGGCACCACAATTATCTTTTATTACTAAGGTTACAGTATAAACACCGGCTAAAAAATAGGTATGCGTTGCATGAACGATTCTTGACCCATCGATTATTTGTTGTATTGTAATTTCACTTTCATCTCCCCAATCCCAGATTACAGTATGAGTTTGAGATAAATCCTCATCCACAAATTCAGCACTGACATTGATAATCGAATCCGCCTCAGATAGTACAGTAGGTGCTACAATTATTCCGACCTCTACCGCACTATTTTCCACAGTGATAAATACGTTGCAGCTGTCATATCCACCTTTATTATCGTTAACAACAAGAGTGGCTTCTGTTTCACCAAGCGGATATGGTCCGGGAGGAATTAATTCGAAAATGAGAAGATCACCATCCGGATCATTGGAACCGTCATCGACCTCTTCTGCAGTTAAATGTCCCTCACAATTTCGATCTGCCCCGATAATAACATTTTTTCCCTTTGCTATCGGATTTTGGTTTTTACATTTTCCTACGGAACCTGCATTGAATATATTAGCGACTTCCTCCGCTGTTAGAGAACGGTTATATATTGCAGCTTCATCAATTAAACCTTCAAATTCAACTAATCCTGAAAATGATGCACGACAACCTGCCCCCGCATTCCCTATTACAACAGGAGCATCACTTTTCTTTAATGTACCTGACACAGTTAAGCTACTCTGCAAACCACCATTGACATAAAGTTTTGCTATTTTACCGTCATACGTCCCAACAATATAACTGAATACTCCGGTAGGAATGACAGATGTTCCAACTAGTGTCATGTCATGCTTGTAATGTCGTAAAAAATTTCGTATATTACTCCATCATTATTAGATGGAGGGCGAATGAAAAAATACAA
>JAFGEC010000470.1 GCA_016931775.1 Candidatus Zhuqueibacterota bacterium
AGAAATCAGTCCGGCATAATCCGCTTCAATTTGGTAATCGATATCATCAGCGTGGGTATTGTATTTTGGATGTCCGGAATACGGCGGTGCAATACCGGAGCGCAAATTATCACGGCCGGCTCTGTTGGCATGCCAGAGCATATAGCGGCTGTTTGCAAAGTCGATGCCGGCCTGCCGAATATCAACATCAAAGCCGTACTTTTCCAGAGTACCCAAAAAAGTCATTTCCACATAAATATCATCCTGGCCGAACTGGTTTATTTTTTCCGGAGACCAATCGGGCATATCCGCTTCCGGTATCATCTCCCCCTTCCACTTGAATTCCGTCGGGCCGCCCCAGCCGACACCGGCCATCTGTCCGATCCACCCGGCTTTCATTTTGTCAATATACTCCGAAACTTTGATACGACGGAATTCCTGTGTTGGTTGTGCACAAAAAACCGTTAATAACATCAGCAATAACGCCAACAAGATACCTTTTCTCATCTTTTTTCTCCCTTTTAAAAATAACAGTTTTTTATTTCACCATATGAATAAATTATATCTATTTTTCATCTGACTCGCAAGTAAATTCTTTAAAATGATTTTTTATTCAAGCTTGCAAAAATTAATATTTTTCTATATCTTTAATACAAAAAATAAATAATGACACATTCGATGGAGACAATGAAAGCCCTAGCACTCTTTATTCTGATTATTTTACAAGTTCCAGCCTTGTCAACACAATTAATATCTATCCAACCTGGCCCCGGTTCTTTATATAATTCCACTCAAACCGGTCTATTATTTAAGTTTGATTCCAAACTTATTGCCGGGAAGGATAATTTCCGACTTTCCGTGTGTGGTGAAAGGAGCGGACTACATGACGGGCATGCAGAGATGTACGGCAATACGCTTTACTTTACCCCTACAGACAGATTTGCCACGGACGAAAAGGTTTATGTTACTGTTTATCGTGCCGGCCGACAAATCTCGCATTACTCCTTTTCGACAGGGAGTGTAGATTTCTACGATCCTGATATTATCCGGCAGGACAGTGAGGCACAACCGGCGACCGGTGAATCGTCTGGATCCGGTTTAAAAAAACCGACGGGCGACGTGAGGGAAATAAACGGCGTGTCCGTTCCCTATGATTTTCCCGAGCTTGAAGTGACGATAAACGAAACAGGGAATTTACCGGGACAATTATTTTTATCCAATTGGATCGGCAGGCCGTATCTGCTCATATATGAAAAAGACGGCACGCCGTATTTCTATAAACGGCTCTCCGACCATGTGCGCGATTTCAAGCTACAACCTACAGGATTTATGACTTATCGTTACAGAACCGAGTTGGATGTCGTCAGTTACATCGTACTCGACTCGACATACAGCGCTATTGATACACTCCAATGTGTAAACGGTTATGAAACGGACCAGCACGAGCTGACATTTACTCCCGACGGGCATTATTTTCTCATCGCGCTCGGTTATCATCGGGAGGACATGAGTCGCTATATCGCAGGCGGTAAAAAAAATGCATTACTCATCGACAATCACATCCAGGAATTTGATGAAAAAGGCAGGCTGGTCTTTGAATGGAAATGCAATGATCATTTCCGTGCGAGGGATGCCGTACACGAAAATTTAAAAGATGCTCGAATCGACTATATTCATATTAATTCCATCGATGTGGATTATGATGATAACATAATTATTTGCAGCCGTCATCAAAGTGAAGTGACAAAAATCGACCGGCAAACCGGCCAGACAATCTGGTGTCTTGGGGGTGTCAACAATGAATTTACATTTCTTAACGATGAATACGGCTTTTCCTACCCGCATGATGCCCGAGCTGTTGCCGGTAAACCCAATCATTACACTTTATTCGACAACGGCAATTATCACGAACCGCCTTTTTCGCGCGGTGTTGAATATAAAATTGATCCGATGAACTATACCGCCACAGTGGTATGGGAATACCGCGCTGATCCCGACCGTTTTGCCTACCGCATGGGAAATGTTCAGCGCCTGGCCAATGGCAATTCACACATTAACTGGGCGGATCAAGGACTCCCCAAATTCACCGAAGTGACAACATACGGTCAGATTGTCTATGAGGCCGATTTGGAACAATCGGAGGAGTGTTATAGATCATTCCAATTCCAATGGCAGAATGTGCTTTCCAAACCTTCACTTATTGTAGATGCTATGCCCGACAAGGTGACGTGCGTTTACAATAAATTTGGGGATCAAAACGTTCAAAATTATATCATTTATAAAGGTAAAACACGCACCGGTCTCGTACCTTCGGACACAACGACCAAAACCTTTTTTAATTATACCGATCTGGAGAATTATACCGATTATTATTTTTGCGTTCAGGCAGTTGACAGCCTTGGCTGCAAAAGTGATTTTTCCGATACCGTGTTTACCGAGGTCAAGTATGTACCGAGGGGAGAAAATCTGATCGTAAACGGCGGTTTCGACGATGGCAAACAGGATTGGGAAATTTTAATCAATGACACCAGTGTCAGGGTTTCTTCCTATATCAACGGCAAAGGGGAATATCAGATCGATCTTTTCCAACCAAGCCAATTTATATCCGATATTCAGTTAATTCAGAGAGAAATTGGCTTGGTTGAAGGGCATAATTACCTGTTGGAATTTGATGCTTACGCTTACGACAGCAGGGTTATTGAAGCAAGGCTTATGAGCGCGGTCTCACCAAACGTCGATTATTCACGCATCGGTCCATCCTACCTGACCACCAAACAGAAACATTTCAGCTATGATTTTACCATGACAAAACCAACAGATTATTCCGCTAACATGATAATTAACTGTGCCCGATACGCAACTGATTTTTGTCTGGACAATATCTCACTGGTGGAAATTGTCGATTCCAGTGTAGCTCAGAACGGCGAGAACCGGCCCACCCGTTTTGTATTAAATCAGAACTATCCGAATCCGTATAATCCGAAAACGACCATCAGTTTCGAGGTTCCCGAGATCAGCCGGGTCTCCATTGGTGTGTACGATGTGCTGGGCAAGCGAGTGGCAAAGGTTACCGATCTGGCATATCAGGCGGGTGAACATCGCATTCCTTTTGATGCATCGGATCTGGCATCGGGTGTGTATTTTTACCGCATGGAAGCCAAATGTATTAAAAGTAAAAAAGAATTTGTGCAGGTTAAAAAGATGATGGTGGTGAAATAGTCATTCAGTCGATGACGGCTGCGGATTTGTATCCGTAGATATTCAACCTGTCACGTTGCACCCATTGCCATGCCGAAGGTAAAAAAGTCACATGACCGGTACGCGGCTAAAAAAATCAGGAATGGTTTATCAGATGAAGGGATGTTGGAGATGATTTGAAGGGTAGTATGAATGTTACAGGCACTTTTTTCCAGGAAATCACCAATAAAACAGTTGACAATTTGGTTTAAAAAACGTAAAATTTACCATTGCTGATGAATAATTTATTTAAAAGGGCAATATTAATTCATTAACCGAATTCTCACAAATTATTAGGAGTAATGACTATGGGAGAAGAAATCAAGGCCGGATGTGCCCGTCCCCCTGGAGGCCCGGTCGGTGAATCGGTAGAGGAAGAGACTCCTCATCAGGAAATCGTAAAAAAGGAGGTAAAAAAAATGATCAAAGTCGGTCAAAAAGCGCCGGATTTTGTTTTACCGGCATACCACAAGGGCAAATTTGTAAACGTTAAATTATCCGATTACCTGGGTAAATGGGTGGTTGTATGTTTTTACCCCGGTGATTTCACCTTCGTCTGAGCGACTGAAGTTTCGGCAGTTGCCGAAAAACACAATGAATTTCAGAAACTTGGTGTTGATGTATTATCCGTTAGCGTGGATAGCCATTTTGTGCACAAAATGTGGAACGATCACGAATTATCCAAAATGGTCGAAGGGGGTATACCGTTTCCAATGTTGTCCGATTCAGGTGGCAAAGTCGGCACGGCTTATGGTATTTATGACGACGCAGCCGGTATCGAAACTCGTGGACGCTTTATCATCGATCCCGACGGCGTTATACAGGGTTTCGAGGTTTTGACACCACCCGTAGGACGTAATGTCGGCGAAACATTGAGGCAGGTTCAGGCGTTCCAGCTGGTACGGAACAGCAAGGGAACCGA
>JAFGEC010000471.1 GCA_016931775.1 Candidatus Zhuqueibacterota bacterium
CGCATTAAGAACCATTTGCGAATAATTCCGGTTCTCAAAATCCTTTTCGGAATGACCGGCCATAAAATAAAATACCCGGCCATTGCCGCACTCCTTGTACCAGACACTTCGGTCCTGCATGAACAACTGGCCGTTGCGCTCGTCGAAAAATTTCATCCCGCACAGCACGGTTTTCAAACGGCCGTCGGTAAATTTATGATTCATATAGGCTTCGCTGTGGTCGAGTTTCAAGGCGGCATACGTGCCATCTACCGCCGGCGCATCGGATGATGTGTAGGTAACGGTGTCCGGCCAGTCGATTTTGTTGGTGGTGACAAAATGACCCGGAAATAAATTGACCAGCGTCAATAAAACCGGATCCACCCAGCCGTATCCTTCACCGGGTAAAACAGGATAGCGCGATTTTTCAGGTGCGTCCAGCCGGATACCCAAAAAACCAAAATAAAAGGGATTTTTGGCCTTGCCGCTGCTGATTGAATGGTGCAAAACAATCAACCGTCCGCCGTTGTTCGTGTATTCGATAACAGCCTGTTCGGTGGTTTGGTAAAGCTTGCCGTGAATATATAAAATAACCGACCGGCAGGAAGCCATATCCTCAGGAAGACTGTCCTGATCGACAATCGTTGTGGCCAGTCCACTGCCGTTTTCGATATAATCAGCCAGAACTTGCATTTGTTCCTTTTCGTCCATGATAATCAGCACCTTTTCCACCGGTTTTTGTGCACAACCGAGGACCAGAAAAATTACAGCAAGGGCCAAAAAGACTTTTATCATTTCAACAATCTCCTTTTTTGCATTCTTTTCAAATATTATAGCTGCAAAACGTCATGAACGGATATTGAACCGCAGCAAGGAACCGGTAAGTTCCGTATGTTTTCAGGACGTACTCCGCCGGTACATGTTTATCACAAAACTGATCCCGGCCAAAGCAAGCAGCGACAAAAAAACCGGCAAAATCGACAGATATTCTTTGCCAAAACAGGTCTGAAGCACTTTGGCGCCTGAGGGAGACAATATATTTATCAAAAGACGGCCGTCCTGAAATTTTCCCAATACGGCCACGCTGCCGCCCAGTACAACGGCCCAGAAAGCGGCAACAGGTTCAATACGGCATCGGGATTTAAGAAACACTCCAAGAGTGGGCATGGCGACACCGGCAACGAATACCGTATAGCCCAGCAACAAGGATGATATAATACCTTTCAATGTTCCGGCAATAACACAGGCAACCAATCCTACTAAAATAACTGTAATTTTGGTCGTTATCAAGTGATATTTTTGTGGGAAACGGGGAAAGGCACCCAGCACATTGAGTGAAAAAATTGTTGAAGCGGACATCAAACATGTATCTGCAGACGACATCAATGCACCGAGAAATCCCGTCATAACGATCCCCCTGATCCCGGCAGGCATCAGTTTGTTCAAAATCCGTGGCAAAGCGGATTCAGCCGCAACCCCGGGCATAATAAACCGGGCCAGCATTCCCCAGGAAGCAAGAAAAAATGCCAGGAAAATAACGATAAAAGCGGCGGCAAGAGACGCCTTGAATGCGCTCCGGCTATCCTTTGCACAAAGTACCCGTGAATAGATATCCGGTCCGACCAGGTAGGGCATACCGACAATAAGGGGATAAAAAACCAGGACATCATACCACCGTGTAGACGCGGAGACGGGAAACAGCCACATATCGGCGGGCAAAGGATTTGAGACGTTGTTGATATGGATAAATCTCAGCATAAACACAAGTGACAATAAAAGTCCCCCTGAAAAAAAAAGCAATTGCAAAAAATCTGTACGTACCACTGATTGCTGCCCGCCCCAGAGCGTATAAAGTGTAAAAATGACCGTTACAAAAAAAAGCGCGATTATAAAATGTATTTGAAAGACATCTTTAACAAGCAGACCGGCAGCGACAAGCTGCGCGGCAATAACACCGCACCAGGCAATCACGATAACAACGGCAGCGGGAATTGAAACCCGTTGACCGTAGGCTTTTTTGAGAATATCCGGTAACGTGATCACGCCGAAATTTCGAACGCGTCCTGCCAGAAAAACTGAAAAAGGGATCAGGGCCAATCCGCCCGTAAGAGACCACCAGACACCCGTCAACCCCCTGGTATATCCCAGACCGATGACACCCATGACCGATGAAGCACCAAAAATCGTCATCACCAGGGACATGGATATAAATCCGGCAGAATATTGCCGGTTTGTTATCCAATAGGCATCAGCGGACTGGTTGCGGTGTTTCCATCCCACCCACAGCATAAGGAAAAAATAAAAGAAAATAATCACAAAATCGATCATGTTTCCCAGCGGATCCTTTTTTACCCGGCACAAAAAGTGAATTAAAAGTATGATTCTTGGAATCCGGGACATTCAGGTCATGTTCTCCCGAATTGTTTACAGTGTAATAAATATGGATAATTTATACAATAAAAATATTGATTTTGTAGTTTATTATTTTTTACTTCAGAGATTCCAGATTTGTATTTAAAACGGCGGAAAAGTATGATAAGGATTCACCTTGCGGCGCGGATCGGTAAATGGTTTCTTTTTCTTCTTGTCACGGCCGGTTTTTCATCAACACCGGCGCAAGAGTTGAAATATGAATTCCACCATTTAACCGTGACCGCCAAACGTTACCCGGGTCATTATCCGGATATCAATCGTACGATAACAGTCATCGATAGCACGGACATTGAACGGACGCCGGTAACTGCAGTACAGGATTTATTCGGTTATTTCGATAACCTGGACCTGCAAAGGCGCGGTCCCCATGGCGTTCAATCGGAAATTTCCATCCGTGGCGGTTCTTTTCAGGAGACTCTTGTACTGATCGATGGTGTTCGTGTGAACAATCCCCAAACCGCCCATCACAATTTAAATTTGCCTCTGTCCATTCATGATATCGGCAGGATAGAAATCCTGCACGGTCCCGGATCCGCCATTTACGGTGCCGATGCGGCGGCCGGCGTCATCAATTTTATCACAAAGGTATCGTCCAACGGCTTGAATATGGACGCTTACGGCGGGCAACACGGACTGGCAGGTACAACATTTTCGGTTTCAAAATTAAACAAACGTTTTTCCAGCCGTCTATCGCTTGCCGCAAGCCGGAGTGACGGTTACCGTTATAATACAAATTTTAACTTTTACAATCTGTTTTACTCAGCTCTTTTCAAATCCGGTCATAACTCAATTACCTTAAAATGCGGCTATAACGACAAAAAATTCGGCGCCAACGGTTTTTATGCCGCCGGTTATCCGGATCAGTGTGAAAAGACCTCAAGTATTTTTTCGCTCGTGAGCGGCCAATTAAAGAACAACCGTTTGCAGATCACACCAACGGTATCCTGGTATCGGCATAACGATTTGTTTTTATTGGATTTTAATCGCCCCGGGTGGTTTAAAAACGAACATGAAACAAACTCGATTACGGTTGATTTACCGGTGATCAGCGCCTTCAAGGCAGGTGTTCTTTGCGCCGGTATTCACGTCAGGAAAGAACAAATTTTTAGTGACAATCTCGGCGATCATCAACGCAGTCTGGGCGGTGTCTATGCCGGATTACAAACAGTTCAATTAAGTAAATTTTTATTCCACGGCGCCGCTCATCTGCACCGTTATGACCGGTGGGGCTGGAAGATTTGGCCGGAGATCGGTTGCAGCTATTATCCTTCCGGTTCGTTTAAACTCTATTTTTCATACGGGCAGTCTTTCCGCATGCCGTCTTTTACCGAGCTCTATTACACCAGCCCGGCGAACATGGGAAATCCGGATTTATATTACAGCCGCGTTTTAGCCGTCGAATTGGGATGGAGATGGGATAACAGTCTTTGCAATTTAGAGGGCGCTGTATTTCAAAAAGACGGACGAAATACGATAGATTGGGTGAGGCGGGATCCCGATTCGGCATGGCGGGTAAAAAATTTGGCGGAATTAACAACCAACGGCTTTGAAATCCGTGCCATAAAACGGCTTGAATTTTTCAAATGGATCCAAAAAATAAAAATTTCTTATTGCGGTCTGTACTCGAACAAGGAAACCGGGAACTTCAAATCCAAATATGCTTTAAATTTTCCCAGACATAAAATTAATTCCGAACTGAGATTCTCGCTACCCGGATCGGTTCAATTCAATATCCTGAACAGCTGGCAGAAACGGAACCTCGGTCCTTCCTACTCGCTCACTGATATCGGTATACAAAAGTTGCTGTGGAATCAGGAAATTTACCTCAACGTCACCAATCTGTTCAACACCGAATATGAAGAAATTACAGGCGTACCCATGCCAGGCAGATGGATGGTTGCCGGAATTAAGTTATTTACGCCCTTTTGATCTAATCGACAAGTTTAAGAGAACCGAAAACACCGGCGTTTACCCAGCCGAGATTCTTGTCATTCCCTTTAATTTCCACGGAACCGATAAAATTTTCACGGCTGGTTGAATTATCGCTGTCGCAATAGGCCACCATAAATCCCATTATTTTATCCGCCGACAGGGTAACCGGTGTGTTATCCCCGCCGTAGACAAAAGTCTCGTCATATATTAAGAATCCGCATTCCCAAACCGTTATATTACCCGTTGTTGTCCGCTTTACATCCACATGGTCGTTAAAAAGATGGACCTGCCGGTCCGAGCCGATATCAACCGCATTATAGTTCAGGGCAATGTGATAGGCAAAAGCGCTGTAATTATATTGATGAATATCAGCCGACTTGTCCTCATCAATGAAAACTTCCAGACAATCGTCGTCCCAATAATTTACAAGGGGATCGCTGTGGCTGTCGGTCAGTTTGTCATCAGTAATTTCCACCAGAACGTACAATTTCTGCTCGGTCCACAATACTTTGAAACGGCCGTTAAAATCATTTTGAGTATAGGCATTTCCCAGCCACAACTGATCGATAGGGTACCATTCGGCATTATTCCAGTCATCCTCCGCGGCGACACCGTCGACAACGGGCGCATCCGAGGCTTTTGGGGCGATATAACCCTTAAATGTCGTTCCGGGTTTTTCAGTTTCCGTGGGATTGTCTTTACAGGCTAATCCTGCCGTCAATCCGATCACAATAAATACAAACAGGTATCGCATGGGCTGGTTCCTTTCGCGTTCAACAAAAAATATGGCAAATTTTTCGGTTTGGAAAAATTATTTTACAGAATGAATATAAGAATATTATTCAAAAAAACAAAGCACAGAGAAAATCCGAATTTTTTGCCGGCGGAACCGGCTCATTTTTTCAAATGGAATAGCAGGTTCGTAGGTACATCCGCAATTTCATCCGTAAAAATTCCGCCCGTTTCAGCACAACCGGTGAACACCAGGCCGAGTAAAAATCTCCTTAAAAAAAACGGCGGCCTGTTTAAGTGCAAATGAAACCAGTAAATTATTCTCCGGACTTTTTTTACACGCCCATAAAACAGTTTCAGCCAGTATTTGCGACAGTCCTCGAACGATTTTTTCATGGACGCCGGCAACATTCCGGTAGCGTTCCACGCGTATACCGTTTCTGGAAAAAAACATGGGAAAGCCTTGATAAATAAAACCTTTGAGAACATCGAACTGCCGAAAAAATTCCACAACCGGCTGCGGCAGGCCGGAATCGGTGCATGTTTTTAACAGCCGGTTTAATTCGGTTTGACTGAGACTTGCAAAACCATTCTTTTACCGTTAACAAAAATGAATTTCAATTTTGGGGTATACCCTGTTTTTACAACACTTGAATTTGTGTAAAATTTTCATCACATTTAAAAAAACCGCATGACCAATTTTTTGGAGTGATTTTTATGCAAAAGTTCAATCCCGAACACGCCCTGTGGCAAGCCCGCCGTGAGTTTGGAGAACACGGTGGCGTAACGCCTTCCATCGAACGTTCGTCTACTTTTACGGTGATGGATCCCCGTGTGATGCCGCAGATTTTTGAAGGTAAAAGAGGTCCTGAAAACGGCGGCTGTTTTCTCTACAGCCGGCATTTTAATCCCACAATCGACGTACTGGATCGCTATCTGGCGGCCATGGAAAGCACGGAAGCGGCGCTGAGCACCGCCAGCGGCATGTCGGCCATTGCCTGTGCCCTGTTGCAGATAAACAAGGGTGGGGACCACATCGTTGCCAGCGATACGGTGTACGGCGGAACACATGCCCTGCTGAATGATTTACTTCCCGAAATGGAAATAGAAACGTCTTTCGTCGACATAACCGACATTCAGGCAGTGGACGATGCCATCCGGGCCAATACAAAA
>JAFGEC010000472.1 GCA_016931775.1 Candidatus Zhuqueibacterota bacterium
CGTGGCTTTGAAAAATTGATGGAATACAGAACCTGGATACAAAATTTTCCACTTGTCTGCAGAATCAATGTGGTGGAACCGGACCATATTGAATTGATCTATGCAATGGCTGTAGAAAAATTGGCTAATATAAAAGTGCCTGAAAGAGCCCATTTTGTAAGAAGTATTTATCTGGAGCTCGCCCGTGTCGGCTCTCATCTATTTGGACTCTGGGCATATGCGAACATGCTGGGTTTTGATACGGTAGCGCAATGGGCCATGTATCATCGGGATCTGATTTTGGATCTGTTTGAAGAATTAACCGGCGGCAGAGTGTATCACATCTACATCTGGCCCGGCGGTGTCAGGCGGGATTTCCCAAAAGGATTCGAGGATAAGATTGTGAACACACTGCATTCCATTGGCGGCTGTGTTCCGGATTATGACAATACTTTTTTCAATAACCGGTTGTTTTTTGATCGTGCAAAGGGAATCGGTACAGTGACGCGTGAACAGGCAGTCGCAATGGGCGGAACCGGTCAGGTCTTGAGAGCGACCGGGATGCAATATGATATTCGAAAAGTGGAACCCTATGCAGCCTATGACAAGGTTCCCTGGAATGTGCCGACGCGCAGGGACGGTGATGCCTTTTCTCGAATTTGGGTGGTGAGAGATGAGATGATTGAAAGTGTGCACATGATTTTTAAATTACTCGATGCCATGCCCAAAGGAGAAGTCTATCATCGAGTCCCCAATCCCTTCAAATGGAAAATTCCAAAAGGCGAAACTTATGTGCGTTGTGAATCTTCACGCGGTGAGCTGGGACTTTATCTGGTAAGCAATGGAGAAGAAAAACCCTACCGTGTTCATTTCAGGACGCCTTCCTATCCTCATGGTCTAACAGTTTTAGAAAAAGCGCTGGAAAATGCCAGTATAGCCGATGTAGGTAATATCATGATCAGTTTATATGTGGTTGCTCCTGAAATTGACAGATAATTTTTTATGATTACAAAAGCATAGAGGAATAAAAAACCGATGTCGAAACCAAGTCTACTTAATCCATTAAAATCAGTCCGATTTCTTTTTAAAAAACCCAAAACATTGCGATATCCATTTGAATTGAAAGAACCTGCACAACGGTATCGGGGTTTTCATCTCAATGATTGGGATAAATGTACCGGGTGCGGGAACTGTGCAGATATTTGTCCCAATGAGGCTATAGAGATGATAAAAATATCAAATCTGGAAGCGAAACCTGAGGAAGGTAAAAAGAATGAGCGGCCTCAATTGGATTATGGCCGGTGCTGCTTCTGCGGTTTGTGTGTGGATATCTGTCCACCGGGATCTTTACGACTTTCCAGGGATTATTTCCATATTCACTTTGATACCAAAACCTTTGTGTTTTTACCAAAGGATGAAAAAACAGAGTTAGAAAAATTTTTCCCTTCGGAGGAATACTCCGTACTCAAGGCAAGCCTTTCCCACCGGAAAAAATATTATGAAGGTTTTGTTTCCGATCTTCGATATACCCTGTTTGAACCGGTTCGCGTCCCCATGCCTGAAGTGCCCCCTAAAAAGCGAAAACTTTCCTTTATTGAACAGGTTATCGGATATAATCGAGAAGAAGCAAAAAAGGAAGCCTCGCGATGTCTGGAGTGTAAACTTTGCGAAGAGGCCTGTCCTGCCCATCTAAAAATTTCTGAATATATTCATGCAATCTATGAAGGCCAAAACGATGAATCTTTGAAAAAAATATTTAATGATAATCCGATTCCGGGTATTTGCGGAAGAATTTGTATGAAATACTGCGAAGATGCCTGTTCCCTACGGTTAAGAGGAGAACCATTGGCCATTCGGTGGCTAAAGCGGTATGTGGCTGATAGTATTCAAAATTACAAGTCGGCTTTGGAACAAAAGCCTGCGAAATCCACAGGAAAAAATATTGCTGTGATTGGAGCAGGCCCGAGTGGTCTGTCGGTCGCCTATTTCCTGTCCTTAAAAGGTCATCATGTTGTGGTATTCGATGCGCTTTCCGGGGGTGGGGGCATGATACGTACGGGGCCACCGCTTTATCGACTGCCGCTGGAGAGCATTGACAAAGATGTTAATTACATCGCTTCTTTGGGTGTGGAATTTAGATTCAATATCAAAATCGGTCAGGAGATTTTGTTTCAGGATCTATTAAAAAAATACGATGCCGTGTATATAGGAACAGGACTCACAGAAAGCCGTTCGACAAGAGTGAAAAATGCAAAAAAATGTTTGCTGGCACTTGATTTTTTAAAGGACAATAAAATCGGGAAGCAACGAAAGGTCGGCAAAAAAGTCATCGTCATCGGCGGAGGAAATGTTGCCATGGATGTAGCGCGGGAAGCCTTGCGACTCCAGTATATACAGTATCCAGATAACGGAGTGATCACCAGGACGGTATCGCTTGAAGATTGGGATGAAATGCCTGCGACAAAGGAGGAGATTGAGGAGGCAAAAGAAGAAGGCGTCCAATTCAACCCGGCCTGGGGGCCTAAAGAAGTTCTGCTTGATGACAAGGGTGGTGTAAAGGGACTTTTGTGCAAAAAAGTAAAATCTGTGTTCAATGAACAGGGACAATTTGCACCTGTATTTTATGAGGAAAAAGAGATGTTTTTGGAAGGGGATATGATCATCGAGGCTATTGGCCAGGCCCCGGATTTTTCATTTATCCCGGAAGATATGGTTCATTCGTTAAAGTTTACAAAATTTAAAAAAGTCAAAGTGGATAAAAACGGAATGACTTCTATTAAAGGTGTATTTGCCGGTGGTGATATTGTTAATACAAACTTGGATGCAGTTACGGCTATTGCCGATGCGAAAATCGCATCAGAAGGAATTTCTAAATTCCTGAAAAAATTAATCAGCCCCCCAACCTGATTCTTTTACGATTTGATCAACGATTATTTCATTTCTGATTTATCAAAAAAATATTATAAAAAATCTTGACTTATAATCTAAAATTTTTCATATTGATAATGATTTTCATTATCAATATGAAACTTTTATTAATAAAGGAATATCCTTACAATGAAAGATTCCTTTTGGCAAGAACATCTTTGTTATTTGGGTTTTCGATTAACAGTACCCCGTAAAATTGTGATTAATATTCTCAAAGAAACCGAAAAGCATTTAAGTGCCGAAGATATATATGTTAAAGCCTTGAAAATTAATCCATCAATCGGTTTAACCTCCATTTATCGAACATTGCTTCTGTTTACAAAAATCAATGTAGTGCAAAAACATGATTTTGGTGAAAAAAAAGCGCGTTATGAACTGATTAACAATCCCCTGAAAAAAGAACATCACCACCATTTGATTTGTACACGGTGCAAAACCGTTATTGATTATGCTGATTTTATGAAAGAGGAAGTGGAGCTTATGACTAAAACCGAGAATAAATTATCAAAAAAATATCATTTTAAGATTATATATCATACTGTTCATTTTTATGGCTTATGCGTAAAATGTCAGAAATTGGCATAAAAAAATTTTAAATATTTATTGAAAACAAGTTTCATTTATTAGATATTATTTTTGAAAATGATTATTGCTTTATGTGACAATGTATTTTTGTACCAAAAATAATAAATAGGAAATGATATGCCAAATTATGAATATGAATGCACATCCTGCGGTTACCGGTTTACACAATTTCAGAACATGACCAACAAACCATTAACAAAATGCCCACAGTGTTCGGGTTCTGTGCGCCGGCTAATTTCCGGGGGTGCCGGTGTGATATTCAGGGGGACGGGTTTTTATGCTACAGATTACAAAAATAAAAGCAGAAACACTGATAGCGGTGGTAATCGGAGGAACGCCCGCTCCAATCCAAAACGTTGTCGCGAGAACTGATTATAAAAAAGGAGGATTGAATAATGCCCTGGATTGATCAAGAAACCTGCACAGGTTGCGGAATCTGTGTGAACGAGTGCCCGGTAGACGCAATTTCAATAAATATTATATCGGCTGAGATCGATATGGCTGGATGTATTCGATGCGGTATTTGCCATGATATATGTCCGCAGGATTCAGTACGACATGACAGTGAGAAAGTATCTGAAAAAATAAATGATAACGTGGAAATGACCAAGAAATATATGGCGCTTTGTGCAGAGCATCTCAGTGATATGCAGGAAAAAAACAAGTGTTTAAATAGAATGAGAAAACATTTTAATAGTCAAAAAATAATTGCAGAAAGAACGTTGGAGGAACTTGAGAAGCTGGAAGGAAACTAACCTTTAAAGGGAGACTTTGCGTTATCTGCTGTTGATTTTAACTTGTTATGGCGGATGCGAACCCGGTGTGACTGCTTCCAGTGTGTGTGTCTGAATATAAAAAAAATTCGGATGAAGTAAAAAACGGATGTCTTCCAGCCGTGATTGTGCCATGGAAGTTTAAGGAGATTGTAAAAATTCAGAGTACGGATTTTTATTGACGCCTGTGCTGTTCGATGCGGCAAGAAGCTATTCGAGAGAAAAGGCATGTCAGTTGATTGTTATCTCGAGTTAACGTCAGTTTTGAGCATCAGGAAGTAAAAAAAATTACATGCGAAAGTTTTAGAAGAAAAAGTTTTCGAAATCATCAAGAAGTGGATGTCCTGCTAATGTAAAATAAATTGTATGGAGGTCCCGATTAATGATTGAATGGATCAAAGATGCAGAATATCTTGCGCTTGTGCAAGAAAAACATAGAGATTTTTTAATGTCAATGTTTTATGCGGATTTTTCAACCGCTGCAAAGCAGGCCATAACTGAGATTGAAAAATTCAGTAAGAAAATAAAAAAGTGCCTGTTTATGTGATTGACGTAGAAAAGGTGCGAGGCGCACATAAACCGTTTGGCGTTGAAAATGTTCCCACTGTTATCGCGGTAAAAAAGGGCAAAGTATCCTGGCGGATTTTTCCATAAAACAGATCTTTTCCAGTTTAGCAGTTTTATTTTCCGCCTTTCTAGCCAAAAAGGTTTTGACTATTGCCGGATATCCCATAAATTACGCCGCTATGTTTTTAATTGCTGCTTCTGTTCTTGGCATCGCATCCATAGGATTCTGGAAAATTAAAGAAATTCGCACATCAATTCTAAAAATTGATAAATGGAGTCATTTCATTCATCGTATTAAATGGGATATTCGGAAGAATGAAAAATTAAAACATTATATTTTTTTAAAAAATATACATTTTATCCGACAAAGAATTGATCAGCCTTTTGATCTGTCAGACAGAATTGATAAAATATGGATCAGCTTTGTCATTCATGGGTTTCCAAATAAAGTTCGCCATACAATTCTCGAAAATGTTTTCAGACATTTAAAATCCGGTGGTTATTTTTTTATACTCGATTTTTCAGAATTTAAACTCGATGAAATGCCCGCTTTGTACCGATTTATTTTTCAAAGCATTGAATGTAAATATGCGTTTGACTTTATCCGGAGACACTGGAAGCAGATATTGTCCGATTATCATTTTACGAAATTTAAAGAGACTTTCTTTTTTCGCCATTATGTTCGTTTATTGGAAGCAAAAAAAAACAAGATGAAAACGATTAAAATTGCTGTTCCTACAAATGATGAGAGAACGGTTTTTCCCAAGATGCTGGGAATGGCAGAAAAGCTGTTTATCTATGAAACTGCCGATGGAAAAGCGTTTAAGCTCATTGAAAAAAGAACAAATCCTTATGCACGGACACAGCAGCATTTGAAAACCCTGGATGTCTATGATTTAATCAGCGACTGTTCTGTCATTATATCCGGTCATATCGGTAAAAAAGGAATCACCCGGCTACAGGAAAGGGGGATGGCGCTTTTTTTCGCTAAAGGTAATATTCAGGACGCTCTGACAGACACTATCAAAAAGAAACAAACCTGAAATAGTCTAAAGGATTTAAAAATGGCTGATTTATTCATTTATATTCTCATTGGTACCATGGCAGGTATTGTGATGGGCACGGTGGGTGTCGGAGGCGGTGCTATTATCATCTTTTTTTTGCTTTATATGGCTCATTTCCCTCAAACAACCGCCCAGGGTACAACATTATTGGTTGTTGCGGCTCCTGTCAGCTTGCTGGCTGCCTATAATTATTATAGGAAAGGTTTTGTTCAGATAAAAGCAGCGCTTCAACAGTAAATGCAGACACAATCCCAAAATAGTAAGTTAATCCAGGCAGTTGAGTTACTCAGCAACTCAACCCACACAACAGTCTTTACGGGTGCAGGAGTTTCGGTGGAAAGCGGAATACCTCCCTATCGTGGCGAAAATGGTTTATGGAGTAAAATTGACCCCACCTTTTTGGATATGGATTATTTCTACCGGTATCCGAACAAATCCTGGGGGCTTATTGTAAAAATTTTCTATAATTTATTTGGAAAAGTGCAAAGGATTACTAAAGCCCGATTTTGTCTTTTTTGGTGAACAAATTCCCGAACCGGCCAGAAGTCACTCGTTCATGGAAGCGGAGATTGCGGACGTTTTTATTTTAATTGGAACAACAGGTGAAATACAGCCCGCCTCGCTGATTCCGGTACAGGCGAAAAATAGAGGCAAGAAAATAATTGAAATTAATATAGAATCCTCGCATTACACACACGAGATTACAGACGTGTTTTTAAAGGGTAAAGCGACAAAAGTCATGACCGATTTATTAAATATGCTGGACGATACCATGACAAGGAATTGATCGAACAATTTTGTTTCAATAAAGTGAAAAGATAATATTTTAGCTTTAAAAAATCAATTTATTTTTGCCCCCATTAAAACCGGATATAGCGACGGCAGTGGTGTGGTAACAAAATGGCATCTGACATTTTATGCGATAAGGGCAAAGTATTTGGGGGCTGTTATTCCGACCCCATTTTACATGAATAAAGGCCTGAGAGAATTACCTGCTCAGATGGGAATTGATAACGATGAAAAAATTGAGGGCTTGAAAGAGCTGACAGGTCTTTTGCACAAGACCGATACAAAGGCAATTGCCCACCTCAATCATCCGGGGAGAATGGTGAATCCAATAATTCCCGGTAATTATTTTATTTCCGCCACAGACAAACCGTGTGAAAATGGTGGTACAATACCCAATAGAATGACTCAGAAAGATATTAAAGCGGTTATCCGCTTGTTCAGTGAGAGCGCCGTAAGGGTTCAGAAGGCCGGTTTCGATATACTGGAATTGCAATTCGGTCACGGCTATCTGGTTGCCCAATTCCTCTCACCCTTTGTAAATGACAGAGAAGATGAATATGGAGGGGGGTTTGAACAGAGTGTTCGATTCCCTCTGGAAATTTTGAGTGCGGTAAAGGCGGCAGTTAATCTGCCGGTAATTATCCGGATAAGTGGTGATGAAATGATCCCGAATGGAATTATATTGCCCGAAATGGAAGAATTTGCCCGACTGTTGGAAAAGGCAGGGGCTGCAGCTATTCATGTTTCCGCCGGTACTGTATGTTCCGCGCCCCCATGGTTTTTTCAGCATATGTTTGTTCCTAAAGGGAAGAGTTGGGCAATGGCAAGGCAGGTAAAACGGCGGATAAAAATACCGGTAATAGCTGTCGCCGTGGTTGGGGATAGTGTGAATTCGGAAATAAGCGCGACTTCAGGCAGAGCGCCGTATTTTCTTGTATTTAACGAAAACGGTGATTTTCTAAAAGTCCTTAAAAATCCGGCTTTAAGTCTCGAACATCGCGCCAGCACAGTAATAATCAATCTTCTTTTATAAGAATCTTGCACAACCGTGATTGCGGGAAAATTTAAAGTTAAAATGAAAAACCAATTAAAGGCAAACAAAATTGAATATTACATACGCGATGGTATTGCCAAAAAAGTGGTACAAACATTTATAGAAAACAAACGGAGCAAAAATGTTCAAAAATAAATAATGTTATTTTTTAATAGTTCCGATATTGATTTGAGGACAACAAGACGCTCCAATTGACAGGCTGGCGAAATCTATATTCAAAAAAGTGGATGATAATCTGATGCCGGAAGACTTTTCGCGTTTAAATAAAGACAGACCGAATGAAAAAAATCTGCTGTGGCATCTCTCAATCAACGGATAACAGATATCCGGACTGTCGTCTCTCCGAGACCCGGAGGCATGTGTTGATCGGAGAGGGGAATCCGGATGCTCGCCTTTTGCTTGTCGCTTTGTCGCCGGGGGAAAAAGAGGATAGAAATAGTAGCATGTTTATCGGACCGTCAGGCGAGATCCTGAATACCTTGAACTGCGTATTCTTTCAACAGATTGTAAATGGTATCCGGTCTGCCCCATGAAATACTATTACGAAGCCGGGCGGCTGGACAAAAAATGGATCGAATTGTACTGTCGAGGAGACTGGGAAAATTGTACCAGGTACAGGATGGAAACAAAAGGGAAATATCATACTGACTGGATGTTACCGGCCACTGATAAAACCATTATTTATAAAAAAAATGATGGCAAATTAATAATAATTTTTTATATTGTAAACTATGCGGGGTTTGAGCACCTAGTCCCAATCCGGGTTAAAGATTTTTGTCCCGGGGCGTCAGGACATTGTTTTTAAACAAGTAATCCCGTTATCGGGAGCGCCGATCTTATTGTGACGAACCCCGCATTATTTATTCAAATGTGAATGTTGTATGGGCTGGTTATCACTCGTTAAACAAAGAGTTGAATTGAAATAAAAGACTCCTCGAGTTTATTTTAAAAATGGAAGAAAAGTGGAATCCGCCTTTAACAGTATAAAATGCTGATCGTATTCCTCTGGTTGATATTGCCGTGAACGATTTTTTTAAGGAATTTTCATCGATTAACGAATCACACGTGGAATCTGTTGATATTCACAAGCCCGTCATCTTGGCTGAAATATCTCCTGGAAGATTTAACTTGATTGATGGCAACCACAGAATGGAAAAAGCACGCAGGATGGGAATAAAAAACATTCGAGCGTACAAGTTGGGTGTTATCCACCATATTAAATTTCTAACGAGTAGTAAAGCTTACGAGATCTATATTGATTACTGGAACAGTAAATTAAAAGAATAATCAATATTTTCTATTCTCCATATATCTTGTAAAGGGGTATCAATTATCCAAATTTGCAAATTAATAAAAAATTGCTAAATTCCTTCTGTAAGGCTTCATCAACCTTTTATTTTTGTGAAACAATATAGATATACTGGTGTAAATCCATTCATTAATCCATAACATATGAATTGTAACAACATCCGAGAAACGATCGGCTGAACACCAAAGGGAGAACC
>JAFGEC010000473.1 GCA_016931775.1 Candidatus Zhuqueibacterota bacterium
GCCCCGTTGATGCACCGGTTTCTCAGAATTCGAATGTTATATGTACCGCCATCCGCCTCTATAAAATTGTCGTTCACACAATATATATCATTATTATAAATATCGATGGATACACTCTTTTTCTCCAATTCGTATTCCGGCGTTCCATGTGTGCTGATATCGATACCGTCATGGAAATAGGCGATATAATTATTGCAAATCACGTGACCGGGTCCGTATACCTTGACCGCATAATATGATTTTAATCTCTGATAATGGTTTCCGCTGCTGTCCGGCATTGACTTTATAAGCTGGGTTTTCTCTTCCCTGCCCAGGAAAACATTATCGGCAATGTAATATTCGCTACAATTACCGTCTTGTGCCATAATTCCGATGCCGACATCCTCAAACCGACAATTGCGCACCACGATACCCTTGGCACCCATCACATCGCGGATCCCAGCAATAATAGCCACATCGGTATTCCGAAGGGTTATACCTTCCAGATAATTGTAATCTGCGGCCAATACATTGAGCAGATTATAGGAACCATTCCCATCAAAAATGACATCTCCGTCCCCGGCTGCACGAATAACGATCGGCTCCTCAAGTGTACCCTTGCGGGTGAGAAAATAAGTACCGTGAAAGGTCAAACCGTGATAGTCGCTAAAATTATTAAAATCAGCTGCATACACACCCCTGTGAACCAAAATAATATCTCCCGCTTGAACAGGATCTGTGGTCATGTTCCAGTCACCTATCCTCTGGAAACCATAATAAGCATGTAACAGTCCGTTATACCATGGCTCCTGTCGATAACTGGTCCAATCCTTCGGATATACATGCCTGACACGACCGCCGGTTGCTGCACGAGGGACAGCACGTGTTTTGATAACAACTTCTTTAACGGCATCACCTCGCACTCCGTCCGCGTCTTTCATGGACAGCCGGCACTCATATTCCGTGTCGGGTAACAGATTCATAATACTGCCGGCAAACATTCGCGGTGTTACATAGCTCAAGTTTTCCGTACCAACTATTTCGTTCCCAATTCGCAACATCGGTAAAGCATCATGCCACTTTCTCTCACGTGCCGACCTGTATCTCAACTCAACATAAGCGGTATGATTATCGTCACCGAAAATTTTCCATTGAAAACCTATTGCAGTCAATGTGGCGGGTTCAATTATCAATTCTCCCGGATAAACATGGTTTCTTTGCGCCGAAACTGGTCGAACAGACAAAAGCAGAACTATCGCGATCGTCAGCACATAGAGTACATTTTTCATAACTCCCATCCCTTTCGATATATACGGAAAAATACGTCAATTTCGTCGGAAATCATTCCTTCTTTCTTAATATGCTCACCCTCAAATAGACCAAATGGAGAGACAACCACGGGTACTTTACGACAGTAGAAAAATACATATTTTTAAACAATAACGCAAGAAATTTAAATCGAATGAATTGATAATCTCAAAATAAATTAATTCTGGAAAAGTTGCTGCTTAATACAAAAAAAAGCGTATGCCATAGTTTCATATGTCTGCTTAATTCTATGTCGCATACGCAAGAAGCCTATATAATATAGAGACATATTTTCGCATAAAATTCTCAATTTTTTTCAACCGAGAACGCCCGAACATCCAAGAATGAATACTTTATTCATTCTTGATTTGCTGCAGCATCAAACGGGCACGTGTCCTGAGCAATTCCATTCGCGGGTTCGCCTTCGGAGACATGTTCAACAACAAGGTCAATTCCTTTTCGGCACGCCGGTTTTCACCCTGTTCCCGATAAAGTTGTGCCAACAATAAATGGGGGAGTATTCGGTCAGCGTATAAATGTAAAGCCTGCCGGTAGGCATCCTCGGCATGCTCGTAAGAGCCCTTTAATTGATAGGCTTTTCCGAGGGATAAATATAAATTTTCATCCCGAAAATTTTTCATGGCCAGGTAAAGATAATAGATGGCAGAATCCGGAGGAGCCGTATGTACCATGGCCGCACCGAGATGAAAACACAATTCTCCATTGTTCGGTAAAACGTTCAAAGCCATTCGATAATTTTTCACAGCCTCATCCCAATTGAGCCGGTTCACATGATATATGCCGGCTTTCCAGCGACGGTAACCTGTATAATCGGAATGGATATACAACAACAGTCTGAAAATTAAAAAGACGCCAACAGAAATCAATAAAATCCTGGGGAATTTAGGCAAAATAAATCGCCAATCTTTATGTTTTATATATTCCGTATTCATTTGGTGGGATAAAAGTGTGATGACAAAAATAAATATAAAGTACACGGCGGGCATTCTGAGCGGTGAATCCACAAAGCAGATGACGGAAAAAACGACCAGTGCTGCGGCAGCGTGACGATTTTTCTCGGATAATCCGATGTGAATCAGACGGATAAAAAAATAAAGTACGGCGAGAAACAACACAATTCCGAGCGTACCGAATTCAGCCCATATGTCCAGGAACTGATTATGTGCATAGGTAACAACTGCGGCAGGCCTTAAAAGCCATTGTGCATGCTCTTGTGTTAAAAAGGCAGCTTGGTATTCAGAAAAATAATAGCCGAAACGGCCAAATCCTACACCAAAAAAAGGAAAATCGCGGATCATCTCCCACGAAATACGCCAGATATACAACCGTCCCCAAATAGAAGTTTTATTGAGTGAATAAACTGCAAAAACAGCACCTAAGCCAATAGGTATCAGTATAATAAATATCTTTCGTAAACCTTTGCTTTGCCAGAGTTTCTTAATCTCAGGAAAGAAAAGAACCGAGAAACCTGCAACCAGTCCAAGCCACGCCGCACGGCTCTGCGTTATAATAATGGCTAAAAAAACAACAACGACAGCAGCCGAAATGATCCGCTTCCACAGCCATAGTTTTTGTCGGGAATAGAGGAATAACAAGAATGGAAATATAATCGACAGGAAAGCACCTACACCGTTGGCGTTTCCCATTGTTCCGACCAACCTCAACTTTATACTGGAATAGGGTGTTTGATAAAAAGGATCCAGTTTGAAAAACTGAATATAAATATAGACCGATTCTAATAGCGCGACAAAACACAAGGTGAGTAAAATCAGGGTATATTGCTTGGAGTTAAAAGAAACGGATTTAAATAAAAAAAAGTAAAGGGGTACGATCGAAAGGAAAAAATCGGTGGAGTAACCGTCCTGTATGAAAAGATGCCGTAGAATCGTATAGAACAAATAAACAGCGATAATGACGGTATCAGACGACAGAGTAAGTTTTATAGTTCCATTACACTGAATGAGCCAAAATGTAACAAAAATAACACTGCCGAGTGCCACCAGCCAAAGTTTTGGCACCAGATAGCCATACAAAAGCCGGGGACAAAAAGTCAGGGGGATAAAAAACAGTAAAAAAACACCGACGCTATCGACAAGCGTAAATCGATTCAAGCGCCGGGATTGAGACCGACGACCCGGTTCCATGATGATCTAGAGGGATTCCCGCTCAAGCCGGAAATGTACGGTGGCCGTTTTTTGATCTCCGATGGATAAGGACGGCAGATAGCCGGCAAAACCGGGCGAGCTGGGTTCGCTGGTAAGGGCGATCAAAAAATCAAAGTTCACCTTGGTATTAAACTCCCACACAGCTTTATTGTTTACCAAAACGATTTTGGCAATTTTAGGATTCCTGCCGAAATTGCGTACACTGCTCTCCTGAAACGAATAAAACGAGTGCCAAAGATCAAAGTCTCCGTTTTCCATCGTATATACCGCCCCTGCGATATCGCTGGAATTGCCGTTAACGGTGGTCTCCAGCGTGTAGGTATTTTCATCACCAGCGGGAATGGATGCAACAACATGGTACCCCTTTGCGGAGAGATCAGTGAGGCTCACGGTTCTTTGCACATCCGCGCCGGGTGATATCCGAACCATTTCCGATTCCGGCGTATCCCATCTGGAAGAGCTGGCCGTCTGATGCCGGTTTGTGCCCGAAACGTACTGAAAACAAAAATCCCGGAACTCGTCCGAAAGGGTGTAGGAATTGAGTTTCAACGCCTCCTGAATCGCCAGCGCACCAAGCGCCTTGTCCTTGGAAACAATATTCTTGATTTGGGAATAGACCAGATACACAAACCGGGTACCCTGACGGTCCGTCAAATAGGTTATAAATGTCGACGCGCCGTACCCATGGTCCTGATTTTCCGTTTCCAGCGGATTAAAAATATAATTTTTGTTGAGTGTGATTACACCCGGCACATACTCTTTATCCTTCATCAAATACATTTCAAACCACACCGCTGTGGCATCGTTCAGCCAGGTAAATTTATAATTCCACCAATGCTTAAAAAAGGTACCGTTGCAATCTTGAGCCAGATGAAACAACTCGTGTCCGACCGTTGGTAAAAGTATATCATCGGTAATATCCTGGCGGTATTCGATATAGGTGCCGTCGAGGCCGCTCCAAAACGGCCGCTGGTACATGCCCCAGGCGGTTTCACTGCCGTTTGTTTGCGGCACCAGATGGATGGGGATTGGTTTTGATCGTTTTTCAAAATTCATCAGCAGACTCTCCGACTGTTGTTTGGCACTGCTCAAATTTGCCAGAATTTTATCGGCATACGATCGAGGTACCGTTATCGCATCGTAGCTGATGATAAAGTTATCATCCTGCAATATTGCAGTGAATGTGCCTTTTGCTCCCTTGACGATGGTAAATTTTACCGTATTGGTATTGTCACCGGATTCAAAAGCATCGTTGACGCCGCCGCTTTTCGCCAGGCCGTCCACTGAAGTTCCGATTGTGACCGTGACCTGATGATTGTCTAAATCAACCTGAGAATTTAACAACGGCCGCCCCAGTAAAATTTCGCTTCCATCTTCCAGAGCGACTTGTTCTTCAAGGTAAATAAAGGCGTAATCATCACCGGTGACAGTTCCGGGTTCAAAGCCGATGGAAACGGTGACAGGACCCGCCAAAGATGGCAGGTTACCGAGCAAATAGACCGGAGATATATTGCTTAATTGATCATATGACACCTTTTCGTCCAGCTGTTCCTGCACGCTGATTTCTTTTTCCTCTTCAAAACTGCCCGGCGCCACATTGAAGCTAAAGCCGTTCAAATTCAAGAGTCCGCCCAGCGGACCGATCATTTTTGACATGTCCGGATCATTGTTGCTGGGTTTGGTGGGTTCGTCCTTGTTGCAAAACAAACATAAAGCAAAAAGACACATCACAAGGTAAAGATGACGATTCAACATGATACCCCTCCTCATTGGAATTATTGTATAACATTTTACATCGGCGGAAAAAAGCGGGAAATTTCCTCGAGCTTTAATTCTTGACTTTTAAATATGAAAAAAATTCAATAAAGAGTCAACTTTTTTTTGATTAATTTTGAAAAGTGACAGATTTTACGCAGTTCCGTGAAGGAACAAGTGGTCATGTATGGAAGCGAAGAGTCCATTCTGTGTTATGCCGGCACTGCCGGTTGTTTTGGACGAACCCGTTTCTCCGGTGCGTCTGTTCCAGTTTGTTACATGCGGGTAATCAGAAAAAAACCAGCCCAAGCTGCGTTTAGCCAGCCTTTTCTCTTGATCCTCAATTCCCCAGACCGGCCCCCATTATTCATACCTTAAACTCTTCACCGGATTCTCCAGCGCGGTCCGTCCCGCCTGCAGACTTACCGTCAACAGACCAATCAACAAGGCGGCCAGCGTCGTACCCACCATTGTTCCGAAACCGATCTGAACACGATAGGCATAACTCTGCAACCAGATTGAAAGGAACAGATAAGCCATCGGCCAGGACAAAATACTGGCAAAGCCCACAATATAGAGAAATTCTTTGGACAGCAGTAAAAACAACCCGGAGATCGTGGCACCAAGAACTTTACGAATACCCACTTCTTTAGTTCGTTGCTCGGTGGCAAATGACGCCAAAGCAAACAATCCCAAACAAGCAATAAACAGCGCGATCACCGTAAACGCGTTCACGATATCCTCAATCTGCCGTTCGGTTTTATACAATGTATCGATTTGTTCATCTATAAAGTGGTATTCAAACGGAAATCCGGGCACAGCGGTATCCCAAGCCATTTCCAAAGATGCCAAAATATGGTCCACATTCTTTCCCTGAATCCGAACCAGCAGATATTTCATATCATGTGGGGCAAAATAAATTACGATCGGAGCAATTTTTTTATGTAACGATTTGAAATGAAAATCCTTTATCACGCCGATAATCCTTCGGTCAAATGCCTTTTTACCCACGGGTTCCGTCATACCCATGTCGCGGATTGCGGTTTGGTTGAGAATGATTCCTTTGGCTGTATCGGCAAAAATATCTCTGGAAAAGTACCGCCCCTCCGCCATCTCCAGTTCCATGGTGCGCAGGAAATCGTAATCTGCTGACAGCAAATACGCCAGTATATTTTCGTTTTCCTCCCGTCCCTCCCATTCGTCCATGACAACGGAGTGCCTCAAATCATATGGCTGTTCCGAAACCGAAGCCACATTTATGACGCCAGGACATTTTTGTAAAACCTGTTTGACAAGATCGGTTTGACGGGTCAAACTGTTATTAAAATCAACCATCAAAAGAAAATCCTTGTTAAAACCCAGCTTTCGGTTTTGCAGGAATCGCAGTTGACGGTTTACAACAACCGTGGATATAAGTAAAAAGATGGTAATGACAAACTGGACCGACACCAGTATCTTGCGAAAAACAGCGCCTTTACTGCCGGAGGCAAAAATCCCTTTTAATATTTTAATGGGACGAAAAGCGGACAGAAACAAGGCCGGATAAGCACCGGATATTAGTCCGGTAAACAGGGTGATACCGGCAAGAAACAATATCAAACCGGTCCGGCCTATATGAGTAAAAGACAGCTCCTTTCCGGAAACCGAATTAAAAAACGGTAACGTCCATTGCACCAGCAACACCGCCAGTCCCAACGCGGCGACGGACATAATAAGGGATTCTCCTAAAAACTGCAACGCAATTCCACTGCGTCCCGCGCCCACAACTTTTCGCAGTCCTACCTCTTTGGCACGGTTTGCCGACCGGGCAGTTGTCATATTCATAAAATTAATACAGGCCAGCATTAAAACAAATACGGCGATTATGGAGAAAATATAAACATAACGAATATCCCCACTGCCGCCGACGCCCATCATATCACCTGAGCGCAGGTGAATGTCCGTGAGCGGCTGAAGGGACAGCGTAATAATCGAGCTCGAGGTGTTTTCACTCACCACATTGGCAATTTTTTGGGAAACCGCATTCGGATCGGCAAAAGAATCAAGCAGCACAAAAATTGTATATGCATACGACGACCATCCATCAGCCGGAAGACCAAAATTTTTCACGGATTCAAATGGAATAACAACATCAAAATCCAGATATGAATTTAACGGCACATCTTTTAAAACACCGCTGACGGTATAATCCCACTGATTATTCAGCCGCATGACCTTGCCCAACGGATCGGCGTCGCCAAAATATTTGTTTGCCAAAGAATGTGTGATGACGATATTTGAAGGATTTGCGAGAGCGTGTGCCGGATCGCCTTGCACAAACGGGTAAAAAAAGACCGTAAAAAGAGAAGCATCTGCACACAATAATGCTTCCTCCTTGAATCTACGGTCGTTATATTGCAGCACACAGTTACGAAATTTGCGTACCCGAACGGCATCGAAAATTTCAGGATAGTTTTTGACCAGCAGCGGACCCATTGCCGCCGGATTGACCGCGAAACGGCCCGTTTCACCTGTGGAATATTTTTCTTCATCCACAACGCGATAAATTCTTCCGGCATTATTATGCCAACGGTCGTAACTCAGCTCGTACCGCACCCACATAAAAATTAATATCGCACAAGCCAATCCCACCGAAAGTCCGGCGATATTAAATAGCGAGTAACTCTTGTATTTCAAAATATTCCGCAGTGTAATTTTGATAAAATATTTAAACATATTTGAGCCTTGCATTTTCCATTAAAACAGCAAATCCCATGCCAATGTTGTTTTTTATAAACTTATATACAAATTATTATGATATATTGTTCGAAGGTGAACAAGGAGTGCACGAATTCGGACGAAGATGTGTCCCGCTCTGTGAACTCTGAGCTCCCTGTGGTTCGATTTTTTAACCACAGAGGACACAAAGGTCACAGAGAAAAACATCGATAACATGCTATACTATTAAATTAGAATGCTATAAGACTATAAAAAACAAAGAATAAAAATATTTTATTGGAGTTCTGTCTGAACTTTTTCGTATGTAATGAAAGTTCGTTTGGGATGAACTCTTTTTAGAGTGTTAAATTAGGTTGACGCCAATGTGCAGTGAGGGAAACAGGATATAAGTAATACTGATACTAATTTCTGATTTTTTTCCTATTAAACCACCATGTCGATCCTGTTGATCTTGTTGATTCAGTCAAAATAAAAACATTTTTTTAAAAGTCCTCGCTGATTGTTTGGGGATGTTTATTGATATAAATATAATTTTGGGTGATACCCTGCATAAATTTCCCCTTGACCGGAATATAATCCCGTTTATCTTGTATATAAAGCAAGAACACTTTTAAAAAGGCGGATTTAACCATGAAAAGTCATATTATATACATCGTTTTTTTTACCCTTTTCACTCAAACAAGTATCACCCGGGCCCAGACCGCCCCATCACTCGTCGTAAAGGACGAATCCTCGGATCAATACCTGCCGATAAAAATCTCTGACCTGCAGGTCGACGTGCAGGTCATCGCCAACCTGGCGACCACAACCATAGATATGACTTTTTACAACGCTCAAAATCGTGAGCTGGAGGGACATTTCACATTCCCGTTGGGGGACGGCCAGACCGTATCCCGTTTTGCCATGTCCGTAAACGGCAAATTGCGCGAGGGTGTGGTGGTTGAAAAAGCCAAAGGCCGGCAGGTATTTGAAGAGATCGTCCGCGGGCAGATCGATCCCGGCCTGCTGGAATGGACACAGGGCAACAATTTCCAGTCCCGTATCTACCCCATTCCGGCCAAGGGCCACAAAAGGATCGTTATTTCCTATGAGCAGGAATTGAAAGACACCGTCGGTGCTTATACCTACCTGCTGCCAATGAATTTTGACCGGGTTGACCGTTTCAGAATAAAAGTTGAAATATTCAAGCAAGACATTCAGCCCGAACTCACAGAAAACCGGCTGGATAATTTTCGTTTTGAAAAATGGCGGGAATCCTGGCTGGCACAGGCGGAATTCACCGATTATATTCCGGATAAACAACTGGCCTTTACCGTGCCCGTGATGCCCGACCGTCAGCAAATATTTGTTTACGAAGACCAAGACGGCAAAACCTGGTTCTATGTTCATGTCGAGCCTAAAATCCAGCAACAACCAAAAAAAATACCCAAAAAAATCTGTCTGTTATGGGATGCCTCCGGTTCGGCTGCTTCCAGGGATATTAAAAAGGAAATCGAGCTGCTAAAAAAGTATTTTGCAAAAATCGGAGATGCACGGATCAATCTCGTTGTTTTTGCCCACGATATTCTGTCATCTGAAAAATATGAACTTGACAGCGGACGGGCAGAGAAACTGTTGGAACGGCTAAAAAATGTCGAATATGACGGCGGCACCCAGCTGGGAGCATTGGATTTGGCCCTGTATCCGTGCGATGAATTTCTTCTGTTCAGCGACGGATTGTCCAACTTTGGGCAAGAGGAAATGATCCTGACCGGAACGCCGGTTACGGTCATCAATACATCCACGAGCGCGGATTATTCATATCTGAAATATATCGCCCAAACCACCGGCGGCAATTATATCAACTTGTTGGAGGCGGATACCGACAGGGCATATGAGCTTTTATTGTCGGTACCATACCGGTTTCTGTCACCAGATTACGATCCGGCCGCACTGTCCCTTGTGACGCCATCCATGCCGGTGGAAACAGACGATAATTTTTCCATCGCCGGTTGCTTGTTGCAAGAAAGCAGCACTCTTATATTAAATTTTGGATTTAACGGCCGAACCGAATATTCAAAAAAAATTGTTTTGGACAAAAAAACGCACAAAACCGGCTCCAGCTTGATCCGCCGTATCTGGGCACAAAAGCGCATCGCCGAACTGGACCGCCGTTATGAAAAAAACCGGGACGAAATCACAAAGCTGGCGACACAATACGGCATCGTTACCCGCAACACTTCGCTTTTGGTGCTGGACAGGCTTGAAGATTACGTACGTCACCGGATTATCCCGCCGCAGGAAATGCAGGACGAATATTTTGAGATCGTCGAACACGAACGGGTGCAAGAACTGGAAACGGAAAAAACACATCTGGACCAGGTGGCGGAGAAATTTCGACAGCAGATCGAATGGTGGAACACCGCCTTTAAATTCGGAGATGGTATTCCTAAAAAACAGCAAGATAAGGCTGAGGCCGAGGAGAACGAATCCTTCGCTGCTCCGGCAATGGGTGCAGGGGAAGGAGGCCGTATGGCGCGCGGCGATGTCGCTCCCGAACCAGAAATTTCGGTCACTGGTCAGTCCCGTATGGCGCGCAGCGAAATCGTGCTGAGTGCAGCGGCGGATGAGGCGGATATAACGGTTGCTGCGGAAAAAATGAAAGACGGCGGATCTGATGGCGATACACCGGTTTCCGCCATTACCCTGGCCAAATGGGACCCGCAAACGCCCTATCTGGCGGAATTGAAAAAAGCCGAAAAATCCCAGAGCTACGCCGTTTACCTGGCTCAAAAATCCGAATACACCAACAGTTCAGCCTTTTTTCTGGACGTAGCCGATTTTTTTCTGGAAAACGAACAACCGGAACTGGCATTACGGGTATTGTCCAACATCGCCGAAATGCAGCTTGAGAATCCCCAATTACTGCGTATTCTGGGTTACCGGCTGCTGCAGATTGGTCATCATGAACCGGCTGTGAAAATATTCGAAAAAGTGCTGGTCATGCGTGAGGAGGAGCCCCAATCATACCGCGACCTGGCTCTCGCCTGGGCCGGGAATAAACAGTTTCAAAAGGCCGTTGACCTGCTGTATACCGTTGTGCGCCGTCCATGGGACGACCGTTTCCCGGATGTGGAACTGACCGCCCTGCATGAAATGAACGCTATTATCGTCACCTGCGGCGAATCATTGAACACCTCGACCATCGAAAAACGACTGCTGAAAAACCTTCCCGTAGATATGCGCGTTATCCTGACCTGGGATGCGGATAATACCGACATGGATCTGTGGGTCATCGATCCCAACGGTGAAAAATGTGATTACAGTCACCGCGACACATATATCGGCGGCCACATGTCACCGGATTTTACCGGTGGCTACGGGCCGGAAGAGTTTATGCTCAAACGCACCCAGCCGGGAAAGTATTTTATCAAAGTCAATTATTACGGTAACAGCCAGCAAATCCTGGCAGGTGCGACAACCATACAGGTGAATCTGTTTACGGATTTCGGACGAAAGGGGCAGAAGCAAAAATCGATTACCCTGCGGTTAAAGGATGTCCAGGAGGTGATCGATGTGGGTGAATTTGAGATGGGAGGGGAAAAGTGAACCATCAAAAATACCACCAATATATCAATGCAACGGCCACAGCTCCGGTCAATAAATTCATGGGTATGCCGATGCGCAGAAAATCGGTAAAACGGTAACCACCGGAGCCGTAAACCATCAGATTGGTCTGGTAACCGATTGGCGTGGCAAAACTGGCGGAACTTGCCATGGCGACGGCGATACAAAACGGTTGCAGATTTAAATCAGCCTGCTGCGCCAGCGACAGCGTGATGGGAAACAACAACGCCGCCGTCGCGTTATTGGTGATGATATTGGTATAAACACTGGTAATAAAATACACACTGAACAGCAGTCCCAGCGGCCCATAGCTGCCGAAAGCCGATATAAACCGGTCCGCCACAAAACCCGCCAGTCCTGAATTGACCATCGCTTTGGATATACCGAATGCTGAGGCGATAATCAACAGTACATGCCATTCCACACTCGCCTGAGCCTCTTTGGGGGTAATACATTTTGACAGCACCAGGATCGCCGCAGCCAGACTCACGGACACCAGGATGGGAACGATTTCCAGCGCCAGACTGACGATCATCAGAATCATTACAACAATGGAAAACCACGTGTACCATTTTGGCTTGGAGGGTATGAAGGGTGCTCTGGATACCAGATAAAAATCCCGGGAGTGATACCATTCGTCGAAAAAGTTGTGTTTTGCGAAAATCAACAACGTATCGCCGGCATGAAAAACGATATCTCCGATTTTTTTACGAACACGTTCGCCGCTGCGATGAATCGCCACGATCACGGCGTTATAATGGCTTCTGAATTGACTTTCACGTACCGAGGTGCCGACCAGATGAGAATTCTGTGATACCACCACTTCAAAATGGCACAAATCATCCGAGTCGTAATCGGATAAATCAATATCAGGATCTTTGATGATCGAAAGACCCGGTGCTTTTTGCAGCTCGATGATCGTCTCCGGAAGGCCGGTAAAAAACAGCCGGTCATTGATTAAAAGTTTTTCATCGGGTGCAACGGGAGAGATCAAATGTCCCGCCCGCTCGATCTGAAACAGGAACAATCCTTTCAGGTGCCGCAATCCTGCTTTGGCCACGGATTTGCCGATATACGGATACGAACGCCCGATTTTCAAGGCCACCACAAATTCCC
>JAFGEC010000474.1 GCA_016931775.1 Candidatus Zhuqueibacterota bacterium
AGCAGCTGAACTGCTAATAAAAAAGATAGGAGATAAAGAAAAAAAATTAGATCATAAAGCAACTATAGTAACTTTAAATACAGAACTGATCATTAGAGAATCTACGAAGAAAAAGATACAAAACAAATTAAAATAAATATTTTTTAATTTACCGAAAATCGAAATGCACAAAAGATTATTTTCTTGTTTGTAAATAAGAATAAGTTCATTGAGAGCGGAGTAGGTTTTGTAGAAAAAATTATAGGAATCCAAAATGATAAAGTACTTTATTGTACAAATAAAAAAAATTTAAATAATTATAATATGGAGACAGGATGAGCAGCTTATTAATAAAAAATGGAGACGTCTATATTCCGGAATATCAAGAGAAAAAAGACATATTGGTTATTAATGACAAAATCTTTTTTATTGACCAGAATATTTTAACCTCAGCATTAAATGGTATCGATAAAAATATGAAAATCATTGATGCTAGAAAGTGTATCATTGTTCCCGGCCATATCGACCAACATGTTCATATTAATGGCGCCGGTGGCGAGGGGGGACCTCAATATCGCACACCACCCGTCCCATTCAGTGAATTTGTGAAAGCAGGTATAACTTCAGTTATAGGAGTGTTGGGTACCGATGGATTTGCCAGGTCATTAAAAGCCCTCTTGATGAAGGCAAGGGCATTAGAACAAGAGGGCATCAGTACCTGGATATATACCGGTGCATATTCATGTCCATCACCAACCATCACCGAAAGCATTTTATCTGATATCATTTTAATTGATAAAGTCATTGGTTTAAAAATAGCTTTATCCGACCATCGGGCTTCTCATCCCACTTTGGATGAATTCAGAAGAGCGACCTCTGATGCAAGAGCTGCCGGTGTACTTGCAGGTAAAGCAGGCGTGGTCCATATACACATGGGAAGTGAAAAATCCGGTTTGAGCCACTTGTTTGATGTGATTAAAAATACCGAAATACCCATAGAACAGTTTGCACCCACTCATCTAAATAAAAAAGATGAAGCATTTTTTCAGCAGGTCGTAACCTTTGGCAAAATGGGCGGGTATATCGATTTCACTATCGACTCTTCAGATGAAGATCAATCAAGCAAAGCCATTAAAAGACTGCTGAAGAATGGTATTCCAATTGAAAAAATTACCCTAAGTACCGATGGAAATGGCAGTCTTCCAAAATTTAATGATAAAAAAGAGTTTGTCGGCATGCGTATTGCATCCGTCTTATCTCTGCATCAGGAATTTATTAACCTGGTAAAAGAAGAAAAGTTTTCCATAAAAGAGGCGGTTTGTTTAACTTCTACCAATATTGCCAAACATTTAAAATTGACTGAAAAAGGAGAAATAACTATAGGGAAAGATGCGGATATTCTCGCATTGGATAAAGAGTCACTTAAAATAAAACATGTGATTGCCCGGGGTAAGATATTAATGGAAGATGAAGAGGTTATAAAATTTGGAACATTTGAAAAAAAATAAAATCTTACAGCCACCGGTATGTGCTCCGAAAGTAACGGATGTATGTTGAAACCGGAGTACTGGATAGGAAAAACCGGGGATGCAGACAAACTAATTTTAAATGAAGCAGAGATAAGCATTCAATAAAAAATCCTTTAGAAAAATGAAATCCAACAGATTTGAAGAATGGTTATATGATTTGGAAACATACTCTGAAACAATATTATTTGTGTTTTTGAAAGAATTCATTGAGTAGTTTATAGTTTAAATATAAAGGAGGCATGTATGTTAAAAAAGGCTAATGTTAGAAAAAGTGGGAAATGTGATTTTCCTAAAATACTACCGGTAAGAGAGCAGTCAAACCTTATCACGAAACTGGTGATGAATCGTTTAGACACAGTTTTGCCCCTGGCTATGAAAGAAGCTGGTTTGGATATGTGGATTATCCTCTGCCAGGAAGATGATCTTGACCCTATTTACAAAACTATGATTCCTATGGATTGCTGGAGTCCTATTCTACAGATGTTGATTTTTGTTGACGAAGGGGATGGAAAAATAAAGAGATACAATGTATCCGGCACTGATACCAAAGATCTATACGAGCGACCCTATATTGGTCAATTGGAAGAAAAACAGTGGTCCGTTCTTTTGGATTTGGTGAACAAGCGGGATCCCAAAACTATTGGAGTTAATATAGGCACCGTAAAATGGTGCGGCGGCGGCCTCACTTACAATCTCTACCGGCAACTCAAGGAAAAACTTTCCCCTAAATATTCAGAACGTTTAGTATCCGCCGAAAAAGCAGCAGCACGATGGGGTGCAACCCTGACAGATAGAGAAATCAACCTTTTTCAGCATGTAATAAAAATTGCCCACAATATCATCGCTGAATGTTTCAGCTGTAAGACTATTACTCCCGGAGTTACTACTGTAGACGATATCATATGGTTCTATTGGCAACGGGCGATTGACTTGGGACTGGATTTAGCCTTCAGACCATACTTCTCTATTATACGAAATGAAGCAGATTCAATATATTACGGTAGAGGAGATAATATAATTTTGCCGGGTGATGTCATTCACTGTGATGTAGGAATTAAATATCTCAGACTGAATTCGGATAATCAGCACCTTGCATATGTTTTAAGACCATATGAAACAGATGCCTCTGCAGGACTGAAATCTCTTATGAATCAAACCAATCAATTACAAGACATTTTTATGGACGAATTTCGGATAGGGATTTCGGGAAACGAATTACAGCAAAACATTCTCAAAAGGGCCCGCAAAGAAGGCATTTACAATCCCAGGATATATTCCCATTCTTTGGGATTGTTTCTCCATGAACCGGGTCCATTGATTGGATTACCGTGGGAGCAAAAGAATCCCTTACCACGGGGAGAAACGCTTATGGAACATAATTATGCTTTTACCATGGAGTTAAGCACTGAAGGTTCAGTGACGGAGTGGAATAACAGGAACGTTAGGTGCGGAATGGAAGAACCCGTAGTTTTTACCAAAGAGGGTTGCCACACTTTAAATGGCCGACAGACAGAATTCTATTTAATCTAATCATTATTACACGATGCTGTTTGATAATGACTAGAACCTTATAACAATATTGGTATTTTTTTGACGAAGTTAAATTTAATAATAAAAGGTCGATAAAAATTTCATGAGAGGAGGTGACATTTATAGAGACTTAAACGGAGGTGATTAATTTTTAAGTTAAAATTTTCTTTTACTTCTTGAATGTAATAATGTTAAATTAAATAGTCTAATTTATTAAAATAAGGAGGTACTTTAAATGATGAAAGGTTTATACATAAAAAATAACTTGTTTAAGATAGTTTTTGGTCTACTATTAATAGCCCTGGTTTTCACGATTGCCATGACCTCAGTTGCTCAAACTGAAGAAAAGGTTTTTACGATTCCTACTAATGGAGGGTTGGATAATTTGGATCCACGAGTATTGCTTTCCACTGCCCATGCAGTAGTTCAGTATGCGATATTCGAATCACTGGTACGTACCCATGATGGTGAACTTTTACCTGGAATGGCGGAGACTTGGGAAATTTCTGATGATGGAATGACCTATACGTTCCATCTACGCGATGCCAAATGGTCGGACGGTAAACCGGTTACTGCTGGTGATTTTGTCCATGCTTTTGTTCGTATGTTTGAAATATGTCCGGCAAGTTCCATTTTTGATGATATTAAAAACGGGGCCCAATTACGTGCCGGAGAAGTAACGCCGGAAGAATTAGGAGTGAAAGCACCGGATGAAAAGACTGTTGTTATTACGCTTAAAAATCCGGTACCCTATTTTATGGGATTGATTGGCTTACACCTTGGTTCTCCGGGCCGGGAAGATCTTGCAATAAAATTCGGTGACGGATATGGAGCAACTGCAGAATCACTAGCCAGTTGTGGCCCGTTTATCCTAACAGAATGGAAACATGAAGATAAAGTGGTAATGGAAAAAAATCCCGACTATTGGAATGCAGATAAGATAAAACTTGATAAAGTAGTCGTGTATATTCTTCCTGCGGAACAGACTCAGCGGAATATGTTCGACAATGGCGAAATTGATTATTACATTCCACGAAGTGAGGCTGAAGCGGTTGAATATGAAGCCGAAGGCAAGTTAGTAAGATATGTGAGGGGAGGGATCAGGGACCTTCATATAAATAAGCATGGCCAGAACGACCCGGTCAAAGCGAAAATTTTAGGGAATCCCAACTTCATGAAAGCGATTTCTTACGCAATTGACCGTCAAGGGTATATTGACAATGTACTGCAGGGAAACGGCCTACCAGCAACGGTGCAGACTCCCCCGGTGACCGGGATATACCCCGGCAAGACCTGGGGCGAAGTGAGCACCAATTATGGCAAATATCATCCAGAAACCGCCGATCTCGCAAGGTCGAAAGCATATATGGATAAAGTTCTCGAAGATATGGGATATAGTTCGGTCGACCAACTCCCTGAGTTCGACTTTCTGACATCAATGGACCCGGAAGATCCAAAAGATGTCGCTGCTTATTTGTTAAGTGTTTTTACCGATATCGGTCTTAAAATCAACGTTGTCTATGCAACCGGCAAGCAATATTATAACAATTTGTACAAACCGGCACTGGCATATGATTTCGCTCGAGCTGGTTGGGGTCCGGACTATGATGACCCACACACTTATATGGGATATTGGACCTCGTCATCGATGGATATGGGTGTGACCTTTGAAAATCCGGAGTTTGACGCGCTCCTGGATAAGGCAAATAAGGAAACGGATCTGGTCAAGCGGGCGCAAATCCTCAATCAAGCGGAAGCCCTATTCTCGGATATCGCTCCCTGTATTCCCATCATGCACTTTAAAGGTGCACTAGCAGTTCAGCCATGGGTTAAAGGCTTGACAACCGCTATTTCTGGATTGGCCATCGATTATATTTATTCCGATATAGTAAAATAACTGGAAATGAATGGGGCTGCTGAGTAATATCAGCCGCCCCATTAAAATTCTTCCTTGTTGGTAAAATTAAAGCAGGGGAGAGCGATGAGGGCATTTCTAAAAACTCTATACATAGAGCTTTTAGAAGTCTCAGTCATTAAATAAATCTTGATGGACCCAGGAGAATAGTCTCCTTTTTACCTTTTTTGAGCCAAATCAAAGTTGAATAGAGAGACGGCACAGTCTTTTTGCTTTCTTTTAAGATAGGGGGGAATCATGGCAAAATATATATTAAACCGGTTGTTGGTCGCTATTTTGACAATGTTTGTCTTGACGACGGCTACCTTTTTCCTGTTACGGCTCGTTCCAGGTGACCCATTTGCCGGTCCGAAAGTAATTCCGGAAATAAAAGAAAGATTAAGAATCCATTATGGTCTCGATAAACCGCTGGCTGAACAATATCTTATCTATATGGGCAATATCCTTCGCGGCGATTTCGGTTATTCCCTGGCAAAACGCGGGCATAGAGTTAACGAAGTAATTAAAGACGCTTTTCCCCAATCGTTGGACTTGGGAATCCGGGCAATGATCACGTCAATCATTTTCGGAATCTTTTTCGGCATTATAGCCGCTTTAAACAGGGGAAAGCCACTGGACTATTTAACTGTTGTTCTGGTGCTTATCGGAATTTCGGTGCCAAGTTTTGTTGTTGCCGCGCTACTACAGTACTTTTTTGGAGTTTATTTGAAAATACTACCAGTCGCCCGCTACGATACTTTTTGGCATACGCTTATGCCCTCGTTCGCGTTGAGCCTGGGAACAATGGCTGTACTGGCCCGATATATGCGCGCCAGTATGCTGGAAGTGATGACCGCCGACTATATCAAAACGGCGAGGGCGAAGGGTTTAAGAAATACCCAGATTGTTATCCACCATCAAATTCGCAACGCCCTGTTCCCGATTTTAACAATTCTAGGACCGGCGATTGCCATGGTGTTAACAGGCTCTTTTATTATTGAATCCATATTTGCCATTCCGGGGCTGGGGCGTCATTACGTTCTGGCAATGCAAAATTTGGATTATACACTGGTTATGGGGTTGACGTTGTTTTTCGGCTTCTTTTTGATAGTGATGAATTTGCTGGTTGACTTTATGTACGGAATCATCGATCCACGTGTACGTTATACCCGAAAATAAAGGAGGTGGCAATATTATTAAACATAAACAGCAATTATTTACGCCATTAGATCATTCAGAGAAAATAGAATCAGTATTAGAGACGGAAACCATTGCCTTTTGGAGTGATGTTTGGCGTCGCTTTCGAAATAATAAGCCTGCCTTAATCGGGATTATTATTATTTTTATTTTTGTAATATTTGCGATTATCGGTCCGTTAATGGTACCTTATCAATATGATAAAGTAGATTTGTTCAGTACTTATAAAAATCCCAGCGGTGTGCATTGGTTCGGAACCGACGCTTTGGGGCGTGACATCTGGTGCCGAGTTTGGACCGGCGCCCGAGTTTCTCTGTTTATTGCTATCGTTTCCGCGCTCAGTCAGATGGTTATCGGAATTATAGTCGGTTCGATATCCGGCCTTTCCGGCGGTAAGATCGATATGATTATTATGCGTTTTGTCGATATCCTTATTGCGATTCCGTTTTTGATTTGGGTCAGCCTGTTCATGTTGGTAATGGGACCGGGCATTCTATCAATTATTCTTGCCTTTTCTTTGACCCAATGGAAAGGAATGGCCCGTCTGGTTCGTGGTGAAACCCTACGTTTGAAAGAGACGGAATTCGCCATTGCGGCGAAATCAATGGGCGCATCCACCTGGCGTCTGATTAGAAAACATATTTTTCCAAATGTTTTACCGGTTGTGATTGTTTCAACGACTTTTCAAGTTACTAATGCGATTTTCGGCGAAGCTTTTTTGAGCTATATCGGTCTCGGAATACAGCCGCCAATGACTTCATGGGGTAAATTAGTGGCCAGTGGAATCGCCGAGATGCGGAGTTTTCCATTCATGCTGTTTATTCCGGCGATTTTCATAAGTTTAACGATGCTGTCATTACAGTTGATTGGTGACGGCCTCCGTGACGCTACGGACCCAAAATTACGGCAGTAAGGCCCCCTAAAAAAAACTGGCGAAAGCGAAGGTATCTAAATGGACAACGAAAAATTACTGGATGTAAAAAATTTAACGATTTCTTTTCATACATACATCGGAGAAGTGGCGGCCGTTCGGAATGTAGACTTCTATTTGAAAAAAAGTGAAGTTCTTGCCATTGTAGGGGAATCGGGTAGTGGTAAAAGTGTTTCAACCCAAGCGATTTTGGGGCTTACGCCGATTCCTCCGGGGGAAATCAAGAGCGGGAAAATATTGTTTAAAAATGAAGATCTATTGAAATTTGATGAAAAAAAAATGAGTAAAATCTGCGGTTCGCAGATATCGATGATTTTTCAGGATCCAATGACATCTCTAAATCCGACGATGAAAGTCGGAAACCAGATCAGAGAAGTGTTGCATCAACATACCGATATAATCAGGCGGGTAAGCAGGGAACGGACGATTGAGCTAATGACGTTGGTGGGAATACCGGAACCGGAAGTACGAATTAATCAGTATCCGCATGAGCTTTCCGGTGGGATGAGACAACGGGTAATGATCACGATGGCGATGGCTAACCGCCCCGATATCTTAATTGCCGATGAGCCGACCACGGCGTTGGATGTTACGATTCAGTCGCAGATATTCCGCTTATTAAAAGAACTAAGGACGGAATTTGAAACGGCTATTATTCTGATTACCCATGATTTTGGTGTTGTCGCAGGTATTGCTGACCGCATCGTGGTAATGTATGCCGGTAAAGTCATGGAAGAGGGCGAGACGGAACAGATATATTATAAACCACGGCATCCGTATACAGCGGCTTTGTTAAAAGCAGTACCGAGTTTGGTAGATAATGAAAAAAAGAAACTACGGACAATTAAAGGAACCCCACCATTTCTATTAAATATCCCATCGGGTTGCCCTTTTACCGATCGCTGTGATTATGCAATGCGGATATGTCAGGAAAAAGAACCTCAATATTTCCAGTTTGAAGATAATAGACGGGTATTCTGCTGGTTGTACCATAATCAGGCAGCTGAGCAATTTCAGCGATTCAAAGACAGGGAAGGTAAACTTCAATGAAAGAAAAGATCATAGAGTTAAAGAATTTAAGGAAATACTTTTACCTGTCTGGAAAAAGGATTTTAAAAGCGGTAGATAATATTAATATTGAAATATACAGAGGTGAAACTTTCGGGCTTGTAGGTGAATCAGGATGCGGGAAGTCCACTTTAGGCCGGACTATTAAGGGTATTTATAAACCTACGGCGGGACAGGTGATTTTCGAGGGTAAAGACATCTCGAAAATGAATAAAGATAATATGAAGTACTATTTTCGTTACATGCAGATGATCTTCCAGGATCCCTATTCTTCTTTAAATCCAAGAATGATGGTTAAAGAATTGATTAGTGAAGGATTGGAAATCCATAAAATGGGTACGAAAGAGATGCAAGAGAGGAAAGTGTTCGAAACACTGCAACTTGTGGGGCTTAATCCAGAATACGTTACCCGGTACGCCCATGAGTTCTCAGGTGGCCAAAGACAGCGGCTGGCAATTGCCCGGGCTTTAGCTGTAGAACCGAAGTTTATTATTTGTGATGAACCAATATCTGCTCTGGATGTATCGATTCAGGGACAAATTGTTAATTTACTGAAAGAGTTACAGGAGAAATTCGGATTGACATATTTGTTTATAGCCCATGATTTATCTATGGTCAGGTATATAAGTGACCGAGTCGGTGTGATGTATATGGGAAGACTGGTGGAGATAGCCGGAAAGAGAGAGTTGTTTGAAAATCCTAGTCATCCATATACTCAAGCGCTTCTGTCTTCTATACCTATTCCCAACCCGCGAAAAGAACGGAAGAGAAAGGAAATTCCGATTGAAGGGGAAATCCCGAGTCCTTTAGAAACAGTTCCAGGCTGCAGTTTTAAAACACGATGCAAGTATGCAACAGTTATATGTGATCAGATGGAATATAAATTAATAAATATTGGGAATGAGCATTACGTAATGTGTACAAAATATTATAAATATAACCCTGTAAAGATTTCTGTGTAAATTTCTCTTTTAGGAACCTGTAGTTCTTTATGCGGTCGTAGACAGAACACCATGGGTTTACCCGTGGATGAATGAGCCTGGAAACGGTATATTGGGTGAATGGAATTATTTTGAACGGCATATAGTGTATATAAGTTGCAGTATCATGTAGTTTAGGGTGTGTAAATACTACCAGCGGATTCTAAAATATATACAAAACTTAATACCGAATCTGCTATAAAGTATACTTGGTGCAGCGATAGAGATGATTGACTTTAATTAAAATACAAACGGAGATAATTGTAATTTATTTTAAGAAATTAGATTTATTAATAATAATTATTGGAGGAGTGTAATATGTC
>JAFGEC010000054.1 GCA_016931775.1 Candidatus Zhuqueibacterota bacterium
AAAGTATTAATCTGAAATATATCCCATTGGATTTAATTCCCACAAAAGAGGTCTGGATTTATCACGGATAAAAAAATATTCTTTCCAATCATCGGCCGTTCTTTCATATTTGCCAGTCGGCAGTCGTAGGGTGCGGTTCCGTCTGTTATTTGTAATATCCAACACAAATTGCGCCGGAACCGCACCAAAATTTAAAATCATCGAATCAGGTTTTCCCGGTACTCTTTTCGTCGTTCGGTGCGGTTCAAATGCAACTTGCGCGATCTTTGGCCAGAATTTAAACAGAACCGCACCCTACAATTATAATATTATATTCGAATATGGGCAAACAAACGGAATGACAATCTGACCTATGATGAAGATTTCCAAAATCCACAAATCTTTTCGAATATCCCCGGATATGGCGTTATCCGTATAATTACATAATAAACAGCATCTCCGAATACTTGGGCAGCGGCCACAAATCATCGGGAATCAAAAGCTCCAGTTCATCGACCGGTTCACGAATATCCTGCAGCAGATCCACCACCGTATCGGAAAAGGCTTTTGCCCTGTCGGGCAGTTTTTTAATTTTTTCCGCTTTCTTCAGAGCGCCGCGCAGAGATTTGATACCTCCGGATATTTTTTCGATCTTTTCGGTTAACTGCTCCAAAAGCTTCCACCGGCTTTCATAACTGCTTTTCTGCATGCCGACGTCTTTTAATACCTTGATCGCCTCGGCGATCTCGGTCTGGTACCGTACCGCCGCCGGCAGCACTTTGGTATTCAACAGCTCGATAAATGTCCTCGTCTCGATTTCCAGAATGGTGATATACTGTTCCAGCTTTGTAGAATAGCGTGATTCGATCTCGACCTGTTTAAAAATACCATATTTTTTCAGCATCGCCGCATTTTCAGGATTTACCAACGCATCGAGGGCGTAGCCCGTGCGCTTGATGTTGGGCAGTCCTCTTTTTTCCGCTTCCTCTTCCCACTCTTTACTGTAATTATTGCCCTCAAACCGGATGGCCTCAGTCTTGATGATATATTTTTGCAGGACTTTGAGAACCGCTTTATCCAGTGCCTGGCCGCCGTCCACCAGTTTTTGAACTTCATCGGCAATCACGTCGATAGAGTCGGCCACAGCGGCGGACAGCACCGTGTTTGATAACGACACCGATGCGGACGATCCGATGGCACGGAACTCAAATTTTTCGCCGGTAAAAGCAAACGGCGACGTTCTGTTACGGTCCGTGTTGTGGCGTAAAATCGAAGGCAATTTATCCAAACCCAGGTCGATGAGATATTCTTTTGTCGGTTTAGTGCCCTTGCCGGCTTTAATATCGTCGAGGATCGTACTGAGTCTTTCACCCAGAAAAACGGATATTATGGCAGGTGGTGCTTCATTGGCTCCCAATCGGTGGTCGTTACCGGCGGAAGCGACAGTGGCGCGTAAAAGTGAACCGTACTTGTGGACGGCGTGTAATGTTGACACCAGAAACACCAGAAACTGTAGATTTTCCTCCGGTGTGTCGCCGGGATCCAACAGGTTGTTGCCCTCGGAATCGGCCATGGACCAGTTGTTGTGTTTGCCGCTGCCGTTGATACCGGCGAACGGTTTTTCATGCAGCAACAACGCAAGTCCGTGCCGATTGGCGACTTTTTTAAGAATTTCCATGGTGAGGTGGTTCCGGTCCGCTCCCACGTTTGCCTCGGAAAAAATCGGTGCAATTTCAAATTGGTGCGGTGCCACTTCATTATGCCGGGTTTTGGCCGGTACGCCGAGCTTGTACAGTTCCGCTTCCGCATCCTGCATAAAAGCAAGCACTCGTTCTTTTATAGAACCGAAATAATGGTCCTCCATTTGCTGACCCTTCGGCGGATGTGCGCCGATCAGTGTCCTGCCCGTAATCAGTAAATCCGGTCTCAGATTAAAAAATGTCCGGTCGATTAAAAAATATTCCTGTTCCGTGCCGATAGTGGTCACCACACGGGTTGCCCGGGTATTGCCGAACATTCTCAGAACACGGAGGGCACTCGTGCTGATGGCCTCCATGGAACGCAATAACGGCGTCTTTTTATCCAGCGCCTCGCCGGTATAACTGATAAAAACGGACGGGATACACAAAATACCGCCTTTGGGTCCTTCCACTATAAATGCAGGACTGGATGGGTCCCAGGCTGTATAACCCCGGGCTTCAAAGGTGGTACGCAAACCTCCGCTGGGAAACGACGACGCATCCGGTTCGCCCTGCACGAGCTGATTACCCCGGAACCTTTCGATCATTCCGTTTTCGTCCAGCTCGATAAAAGCGTCGTGTTTCTCCGCCGTCAGTCCGGTCTGCGGCTGAAACCAGTGGGTAAAATGGCTTGCGCCCTTGCTGATGGCCCATTCCTTCATGGCATGCGCCACGGTATTGGCGATACTCTGATCCAGTTTTGCTCCTTTGCGGATGGTGTCGCGCAGCTTGACGTAAACGTCCTTGGGCAGCCGCTCTCGCATCACCTGGTCGTTAAACGTATTGACGCCAAATGATCCGACGCCGCTTTCTCGATTATTTCCGGTCCACGGTTCTGTTCCGATTTTAGTAATTTCGACAAGTATATTTTGGCGGACTGTTCCTGATGGTACTATTTTTGACATGATGGCTCCTGTAATACAAAAGGGGATTCAACAATTATTTAATTCATTTTGAGGAAGGCATAAAATTAAGAAAAAAAAAAGTAAAATTCAATCTTTTTCCATAGCGTTGTTGAATCCCCGGCTATTTTAATTATCGTAATATAAGAAAAATTCGTAAGGATGCGGCCTCAGGGCCAGTGGATCGAGTTCATTCTCGCGTTTGTAATTAATCCAGTTCTCAATAATATCATCTGTAAAAACACCACCCTTGGTCAGGTAGGCGTGATCTTTTTCCAGTGCTTCCAGTGCTTCAGCCAGCGAACCCGGTACCTTGGGATAAGCGGCAAGCTCTTCCGTGGTCATGTCATAAATATCGCGATCCAGTTTTGCACCCGGGTCGATTTTATTCTCGATACCGTCCAGCACGGCCATCAGCATCGCGGAAAAAGACAGATAGGCATTACAGCTGGGATCCGGACAGCGAAACTCGAACCGTTTCGCCTTGGGATTGCTCGAGTACATAGGAATCCGGACGGCAGCGGAACGGTTGCGCTGGGACATGACCAGGTTGACCGGCGCTTCGTAGCCGGGTACCAGCCGGCGGTATGAGTTGGTTGTGGGCGCGGCAAAAGCAAGTATCGATGCGGCGTGTTTCAGAATACCACCGACAGCCCACAGAGCGAGGTCGCTCAGTCCGGCATAACCGTCTCCGGCAAATAACGGTTTGCCGCCTTTCCACAGCGACAGGTGGGTGTGCATGCCGCTGCCGTTGTCCTCAAAAATCGGTTTTGGCATAAAGGTGGCCGTCTTGCCGTTCCGCTTGGCCACATTTTTAATAATATACTTATACCACATAAACTGATCGGCCATTCTCAACAGATCGGTAAACTGCATATCGATTTCACTCTGGCCGCCGGTACCCACTTCATGGTGATGCGCTTCGACCACAATGCCGACTTTTTGCATTTCACGAACCATCTCTCCACGCAAATCCGAATAAGTATCCGTGGGACTGACCGGAAAGTAACCGCCTTTGTAACTGGGCTTATATCCAAGATTCGGCTCTTCGATGCGGTTGGTGTTCCAGGCGCCTTCCACCGAATCGATTTGATAGAAACCCATGTTCTGGGTTTGAGCAAAACGGATTTCATCAAAAATGAAAAATTCGGGTTCAGGACCGATGTAACAGGTATCCGCAACACCGGTTGATTTCATGTGCTGAGTCGCCTTGCGGGCCACATGCCGCGGATCCCGTGAATAATCTTCCAGCGTAATCGGATCGACGATGTTGGCAATGACACTGATCGTCGGATGAGCAAAAAACGGATCCATTGCGGCTGTCGCTGCATCTGGTACAGCAAGCATGTCCGACATGTGGATACCCTGCCATCCTCGAATGGAAGAACCGTCAAAACCGACACCTTCCTTAAAAGTGCTTTCGTCCCATGTTTCGATGGGAAACGTACAGTGCTGCCAGGTTCCCAAAAAGTCGACAAACTTGAGATCCACCATGTCGGCACCGTTTTTTTTCGCGAATTCAAAAAATTCTTTAGGGGTCATCACTTCCTCCTTTAATTGATAAAGAATGTATATGTATTTGAAGAAAAGCCGATTAAACGTTGGGGGTATTTAATGCCTGTCCGAATAAAAACGCCGATTGAACAAGTGTGACCCCTTTCGCACGTGTTTAATGATATATAATGGCTATTCGGACAGACATCGTTATCACACTTGTTTTATATTGGCTTTTAGTATTCAATAAACATGCCAAAAATTGAAACTAAACATAAAATCTTAAAACATAAATATTTAAACTAAAAAAGAGCAACTTGTTTATCAAGTCTTAAAATGACAATTTTGTGGGAAATTAAAAAATTGACGACATTTTTGTAGAATTTATTAAAATTGAAATCCATGATTCAGGGTATATCTCGAAATTTTGTAATTTCAAACGTAATATTTAATCGATAGAATGAGATGTTGCAGTTTGGGATTTTTCTGTTATTTTCAACAACTTATTTGCCGTGCCCATCCCGCAGGGCGCATAGAAAAACACAAAAAAATCCCCGGCCGTTCGGCCGGGGGTTTCTCGAGCCTTGATTTAAAAAGACAGGGAGACACTTGCATAAAAAGTATCATCCATATCGTCATCGAGTGAGAGCGTATAATTCCATCCTGCCGACACGCTTTCGGAAATCGTTTTTCCGATGGAAAAGGTGGCACAACCGACGGCGTCATCTTTTAGGGTGCTGGTGAAGCGGCTGGAGTAGGTTCCATAACCGAGTCCCAGACCCCAGTCTAGATTAAATTTACCGATCCCTGCTGAAACATCGATCCAGTAAACACTTTTATTGCTGTAGCCATCCATCTCACTCCAGGCATCCATACTGGCCTGAGACGGCACGTAATACAGCGCCAGATCAACCGGGGATAACGAGTATTTTACATAAGCTTCGATCTCTACATCGGCCGAAGAATTATATGTTTTCAACATGTTATAGCTGTAAAACGTCGTACCGGCGATCAAGCCGAACGGCAATGCCACTTCGACAAAAGGATCGGTTTCGGCATCTTCTTCACCGCCGAAATCCACACTGGAATACCATAAACCGATACTGACGAGGTCAGAGATTGTGGCGCTGGCCGTGCCCTGCATGGCAGGACCGTTATTCTGCTTGACACCACGAAAGACATAGGTGGAAACACCTGTTACATCACCTGAAAATGATACCTGCGCCATTACGTTGTGAGCGGCTAAAAAACTCAACATCAGCAGTGACATCATAATCATTCGTTTGTTATTCATGACTTCCTCCTTCATTGATTAAAGATTAAATTTCAACTCTTATTGTGTCGTAAAAATCTGGAACCCACTATAGGCTTCCATACCGTGCTCGCCGATGTCCAGACCGCGAAGTTCCTCTTCAGCCGAAACACGCAGGCCTATAGTCTTTTTAATAACAAAAAACAGCGTCAAACCCAGGCCAAAGGCCCACACAAACGCGGACAAAACGCCCACTGCCTGAATGCCGAAAAGTTTGAAACCGCCGCCATAGAAAAGCCCACCTTCTGTGGCAAATAAACCGACGGCCAGTGTTCCAAAAGCACCACATACGCCGTGAACGCTCACGGCACCGACAGGGTCATCGACTTTTAACGTGCGATCGAAAAAATATACGCTAAAAACAACCAAAATACCAGCCAGAAAACCAATGGCAAGAGAACCCAGTGGCGAAACATTGGCACATCCGGCGGTAATGGCGACCAATCCGGCCAGGGCTCCGTTCAATGCCATGGAACCGTCAGGCTTTTTGCTCATGATCCAGGAGGTAAACATTGAAGCGATTGCACCGGCGGCAGCGGCCAGGTTTGTGGTGACTGCGATCCGGCCGATATCACCGTCGCCGACGGTGGTGCTGCCCGGGTTAAATCCGAACCAACCGAACCACAGAATAAAAACACCCAGAGCAGCCAGCGCGATATTGTGACCCGGAATCGCGCGGGCTTTGCCGTCAGGAGTATATTTACCTATACGCGGCCCCAGTACAATGGCACCGGCCAGTGCCAGCCATCCGCCGATCGAGTGAACAACGGTTGATCCGGCAAAATCAGTAAAACCGATATTTTCCAGCCAGCCAGCACCATCCAGCAGGGAACCCCATGCCCATGATCCGAAAACAGGGTAGATCAGGGCACAGATAAACAGGCTGTAGACCAGATAACCGCTGAATTTTGTTCTTTCGGCCATGGCACCGGATACGATGGTTGCCGAGGTACCGGCAAACACGGTCTGAAAAATCAAAAAAGTCCAGTTCCAATCCTTTCCGGCGACATTTGTACCCGCCAAAACAAAATGCGTGGTACCGAAAAATCCATTGGTGGCGCCGAACATGAGGCCGAAACCGATCAAAAAGAACACGACCGTTCCGATGGAAAAGTCCATCAGGTTCTTCATCATAATATTAACGGTATTTTTCGCCCTCGTAAAGCCACTCTCAACCATGGCAAAACCGGCCTGCATAAAAAACACCAAAAAAGCGGCTACGGCGGTCCAGACAATGTTTAAATTGTTTTGCAGGTCTTCAATCTTTGAGCCGATATCAACTCCTTCCGTTTCTTGCGCGAAAGCAAAGCCTACAGACAGCCCAAGCAAAAGCAGTATCAACGCAGAAATTTTACCCTTTCTCATCATTTTCTCCTTTATAAAATAGTTAACCAATTGCTTCGTTTCCTTTTTCACCCGTACGGATTCGAATACATTCATCCAGACTGTGAATGAATATTTTACCGTCGCCGATATTTCCGGTTTTTGCTCCGGCAATGATGCCTTCAATCGTTGGTTCAACAAAACTATCGTTTACGGCAATCTCGATGCGGACTTTTTTCAACAGATTGACCTCTATATCCGCGCCACGGTAAGTTTCGTGATATCCTTTTTGCTGCCCACAACCCAGTGCATTGGTAACGGATAATTTGTAAATTTCCCGTTCGTACAAGGCTTGCTTGACCGCATTCAGTCTTTCCGGCTGAACATAAGCAATAATCAGTTTCATAAAACACCTCCTTATTGATTTAATAGTTCTGAAATTTACCAAACTGCCAAGCAAGCATTATGCCAGGAATTCCAAATAATGCATAAATAACTAATAAACAATATTTTAATCGCATAATGCCAATGAACCATGAAATAAAATTACCTACAATTATGTAGTAGGATATTTTAATATCTACATTTTTGAATTAATTTAACAAATATGCACCTTACGGACACAAACGAATGGCGGGACAAATGACCGGAATTGCACTGGAAATGAGTAAAACCTCGTATATGGGTGGAAAATCTAAGTTGAGGCAGAAAATACTATAATGTCGCATTCGCAGCGTAGATTGTCGCAGCTTGACATAAAAATGCCGTACATATCCCGCACTGCGGGATCGGTGGCCAAAAAAAAGATTAGGTTGTATAATTTCAATAATTTAACAACGCATAATAGCAGTTTTAAGTTGACGCCAATGCGCAATGCGGGAAACAGGATATGAGCAATAATGATCCCTATTTCTGATTGTTTTTCCGATTGAACCACCATAATGATCCTGTTGATTGTCAAAATGTAAATAATCTTCAGATAAATCACAAAACCGATTTCTAAGTAATTCATTTAAAGAAACCAAAGTTATTAAATTTCAATAGGTGTTTTTTAAGGTTGACAGTTTTGCGTTGAGCGGGATCTGTCCCGCGCTGCGGGATTCGTGGCTAAAAAAACCTGCCCCGGATTTGTAAACGTACCGTCCGGGACAGGCAGGGCTGAAAAGATTACACACTACTGGGTTACAAAAATCTGAAAGCCGTGATAGGCCTCCATGCCATGTTCACCGATATCCAGCCCCCGCAATTCTTCATGCTCGCTCACACGGATACCGATTGTCCGTTTTAAAATATAAAAAATGGTAAATCCAAAGCCGAAACATGTTGCACCGGCAGCCAAAACGCCGGTCAACTGAGACAGTATACTATAGCCATCGGCAAAAATGCCCACTGCCAGCGTTCCCCATATTCCGCACACCAGGTGCACCGAAACGGCACCGACCGGATCATCCAGCCTGAGTTTGTCAACTAACAGAACTGAAAAGACGACCAGCACTCCGGCCAGTCCACCAATTATAACAGCAGAGGAAACGGAAACCACATCGGCGCCCGCCGTAATTCCAACCAGCCCGGCCAAACAACCGTTCAACACCATGGACAGATCCGGTTTTTTCTGTACCATCCATGAAGTGATCATCGAAGTTATAATACCTGTCGCCGCAGCCAGGGTGGTGGTCACGAAAACGTATGACACCGCACCCGGATCGGCAGACAAAACCGAACCTCCGTTAAATCCAAACCATCCCAGCCACAACAAAAACACACCGATGGCAGCCAAGGGAAGATTGTGCCCCATAATCGGCTTGATGGAACCGTTCACATATTTTCCTAAACGCGGTCCCAAAACGATAACGCCTGCCAAAGCCGCCCAGCCGCCTACGGAATGTACAAATGTAGAACCGGCAAAATCATGAAAATTCAACCCGGCCAGCCAGCCTCCACCCCATCCCCATGAACCGACGAGCGGATAGACTAAAGCGACATAAATAGCTGAAAAAATTAAAAAACTGTGCAACTTGACCCGTTCGGCGACAGCTCCCGAAACAATTGTCGCAGCCGTTGCGGCAAACATGCCCTGAAACAGAAATTCGGTCCAATAGGTATAGCTGGGATTATACGCCCTGGTTAATCCTGCCGAATCCGTGCCTATACCCAAACCACTGATGCCGAAAAACTTGCCGATTACCCACGATTCTCCGGGATACATCATATTGAAGCCAATGATCGCAAAGGTCAACAATCCTATGGCCACAATCAATGTGTTTTTAAACAGGATATTGACCGTATTCTTGGCACGTGTTAATCCGCTTTCAAGGGTTGCGAATCCCAAATGCATGATAAATACCAGAAAAGTGGCAACCAGCATCCATGTGTTATGAATGGTAAACATGGCATCGTCGATGGTAAACGCCCCATCCTGCGCAAAAACCTTATACACACCGAATAACAACAAGATCGAAATAAAAGACTTTTTCACCTTTTCCTCCTAAATAAAAACAATAAAATCAACCAATTGCATCGTGCCCTGTCTCACCGGTACGAATACGAATACACTCGTCGAGACTGTGAATAAATATCTTACCATCCCCGATTTTGCCCGTCTTGGCGCCGGCAATGATGCCCTCAATTGTCGGCTGTACAAAATCTTCATTTACAGCAATCTCCAGCCTGATTTTTTTAAGCAAATTCACCTCGATATCAGCACCGCGATAGGTTTCGTGATACCCTTTTTGCTGGCCGCACCCCAACGCATTGGTTACAGACAGCTTGAAAATTTCCCGCTCATACAACGCCTGCTTGACGGCATTGAGACGCTCGGGTTGAATATAAGCGATGATCAATTTCATTATGGCCTCCTTGGCTTATTACTCTTTTAAGTAATGCAAGGACTGTACCAGAAAAGTATGTGCCGAACAATTATATAAAAAACAATATTTTATAAAAACGCTGTTTTTAAAATGTTTTTTTCATTGTTACAAAAATGTTATAATTTTTTTATAAAAATACAAAAATGTATGATTATCTAAAAAATCCATATTTTACAGTGTGCCGACTTTTTTGTCAAAAAAATAGCACAAGCCGGTCGCACTGAATTTCTATTGCATTATTTATGACAATTTTGTATATTAATAATATATCCACTACAAAATTGTACTAAACGGTATAAGCAACTATGGAAAAGTCAAAAAAAACATCGCAACTTCCGTCCCCCATTAAAAAATTATCCATCCTGGTGGAAATAAACCAGGCGGTAAGCAGAACCAGCGACCTGGACGAAGCGCTCGGTGCCACTCTTAAAATTCTGCAAAACTCCTTCGCAATCAAGTCCGGCGCTGTTTTTCTTGTGGACGACAGTCGCAAAACACTGAAAATGGCGACATCCATCGGCTATCGTGCAGACCTGGCGAAAACCAAATATAAATTGGGTGAGGGCCTGACGGGACGGATTGCGGAAACAGGTAAACCTATCGTCGCTCCCCAGGTGAGCAAGGAACCGCTGTTCCTCAACCGGATGAGCAGCTGGAATCCGGTCAGCGAACGTGACCAAACATTTATCGGTGTGCCCATTATTCTCGATTATCGAACTCTCGGTGTGTTGATTGTGAACTTGCCCTATAACAACAGACGGGATTATGATGCGGCGTTAAAATTCCTTCAACTCGTTGCATCGGCTCTTTTACAGCCTATCAGGCTTCAACAGCTTATCGAAAACGAAAAACAAAAACTGTTTGATGAAAACGCCAGCCTCAAGCACAAGCTGCAGGAGGAATACAGTTTCCACAATATCATCGGCAACAGCCACGAAATGCGGGATGTATATGAAAAGGTTACCCAGGTTGCCAGAGCACAAACCACGGTTCTGATACGCGGGGAATCCGGAACCGGCAAAGAACTCATCGCCCAGGCAATCCACTACAACTCTTTGATCAGTGACAAATCGTTTATCCGGGTCAACTGTGCCGCCATACCGGAAAATCTTATAGAATCAGAATTTTTCGGCCACGAAAAAGGCGCATTTACCGGTGCCATTGCCAGAAAAAAAGGCAAATTTGAACTGGCTGACGGGGGGACTATTTTTCTGGACGAAATCGGCGACCTGAGCCCCTTGACACAGGTGAAACTGTTACGCGTCCTGCAGGAACAGGAATTCGAGCGTGTGGGCGGTACGGAAACGATCAAGGTGGATGTGAGAGTGATTGCAGCGACGAACGCCGATCTGGAAAAGAATATAAAGGAAGGAAAATTTCGCGAGGATTTATACTATCGTCTCAATGTTTTTACAATTTTTTTACCGTCCCTGCGGGAAAGAAAAACGGATATTCTTTTACTGGCCGATCATTTTATGCTTAAATACGGCCGCAAACACAATAAATCCATAAAAAGAATCTCGACACCGGCCATCGATATGCTCATGCGTTATCACTGGCCGGGGAATGTTCGTGAGCTGGAAAACTGCATAGAAAGAGCCGCACTGGTGTGCCAGGACCAGGTGATTCACAGTTATCACTTGCCCCCCACGCTGCAAACAGCGGAAAGCAGTGACACCATGCCGCGCCTGTCGCTGGAAAAAGCCGTCTCTGCTTACGAAAAAGAACTGATTCAGGATGCCTTAAAATCCACCCGCGGTAACAGAGCCAAAGCGGCACGCTTGTTGAACACCACCGAACGAATCATCGGCTACAAAATCAATATTCTGGGGATCGATCCCTCCAGGTTTAAATAGCAATCTATTCACTCGTTTTTACCAGGTACCGGTCAATACTCGAAGCCGCTTCCCGTCCCTGAAAAAAGGCCCGCACAACCAGGGATGCGCCCATGACTGCATCCCCGGCGGCAAAAATCCCTTTTACACTTGTCATATACTGTTCGTCAACCATAATATTGCCGCGGCCGTCCAGTTTTAATCCGGCTTCGGTTACCATGGGACCGTGTTCCACGTGTACAAAACCCGCCGCCAGCAGCACCAAATCGGCCGGCAGTTCAAATTCAGAACCCGCCAGCCGCTCAAACGTCTGCTTTCCTTTTTCGCCGGGGTCCGACCATTTTAACCGCACTACCTTGACCGCCTGAACGCGGTTCTTGCCCGTAAATGCTTCCGACAAAATACTCCACATTCGCTCGCATCCCTCTTCATGGGAACTGGAGGTACGGAAAATGTTGGGCCATGTGGGCCAGGGATTTGCCAAGATACGCTGCTTCGGCGGTTTGGGCAAAATTTCAATTTGCGTGATACTTTTAGCACCCTGCCGACGGCTTGTGCCAACACAATCGGAGCCCGTATCGCCGCCGCCGATAACGACCACATTTTTATCCCTGGCAGAATATTGATACTCTTTGGAAACATCATAATCCGCCACTCTTTTGTTTTGCTGGGCGAGAAAATCCATTGCGTAATGGATACCTTCCAATTTACGACCGGGAATATCAAGATCGCGGGGAACCGTTGCTCCGGCGGTAATTAAGATAGCATCAAAAGAACGTCTTAAATAGCGAACGGAAAGATCGACACCCACATTGACATCGGTCTCGAAAGTAACGCCCTCTGCTTTTAATTGTTCCAAACGGCGGTCGATGACCCATTTTTCGAGTTTGAAATCAGGAATGCCATATCGCAAGAGTCCGCCGATGCGGTCGGCTTTTTCAAACACTATAACTTTATGGCCTTTTCTGGCCAGTTGCTGGGCGGCGGACAATCCTGAAGGACCGGAACCCACGACAGCAACTGTCTTGTTGCTTTGCCAGGCGGCGGGTTGTGGCTTTATCCAACCCTGCTCCCATCCCTTTTCAACAATCTGTAATTCGATATGGCGGATCGATACGGGCGGCTCATTGATGCCCAGGGTACATGCCATTTCGCAGGGCGCGGGACAAACCCGGCCGGTGATCTCTGGAAAATTATCGGTGGAATGTAAAACCTCCAACGCACGCTGCCACTGATCCCTGTACACCAGATCGTTCCAGTCCGGTATCCGGTTGCCAACCGGACAACCGTAGGAATGGCAAAACGGAATGCCGCAATCCATGCACCGGGCGGCCTGCAGGATTAATTCCTTGTGCGGCAGCAGCTGTTCAAATTCTTTATAATCCGTGATCCTTTCGACGACAGGCCTTTTGGAGGGATCTTTACGCTTGTATTCCATAAAGCCGGTTACTTTAGCCACGATAAACCTCCTCGGTCGCAGAGACCGTATCTTTATATCTGTCTTCATCCTGCCGCATCCGTTCCAGCACTCGACGGTAATCTATCGGCATGACCTTGACAAATAAAGGCAGGTGCGCCTCCCAGTTCTCCAGCAGGTGTTTTGCCCGTGGACTGTTTGTATGCATGTAATGTTCTTCTACCATATTTCGCAACAACGCCTTGTCTTCCTCGCTCCACACGCTTTCCAGATCGACCATATCCAGGTTGCATTTTGTATCGAACAATTCCGTTTCGTCGTAAACATACGCAATACCGCCGCTCATTCCCGCGGCAAAATTTTGACCCGTGGAACCGATTACCACAACAATGCCACCTGTCATATACTCACATCCATGATCACCGACACCTTCAACCACGGCCCGGGCGCCGCTGTTACGCACCGCAAACCGCTCTCCGGCGATTCCATTGATATATACCTGGCCGCCGGTTGCACCGTAAAGTACCACATTACCGACAATGACGTTCTCATGAGGAAAAAATCCCGCACTCTTGGGTGGTACGAGTACAATTTTGCCTCCGGACATACCCTTACCCATATAATCATTGGCATCACCTTCAACACGCATGCTGACTCCGGCAGACAAAAAGGCACCAAAACTCTGACCGGCAGATCCCTCAAGATTGATCTGTATCGTATCTTCGGGCAATCCTTTCAGACCGTATTTTTCCGCTATTTTACCGCTCAGAGTGGCACCAACCGTACGATGTATATTCCTGATCGGCATTTTAATCCGCACCGGCTTTTTAAAATCGATCGCCGGCCGGCATTGTTCGATCAATTCCAAATCGAACAGTCCTTCTCTGTCGGACTCTTGTTGCCGCACGCAATGTAATTCGCCATTTTTGATATTGCCGGAGGGCAAAAGAAGTGCGGAAAGGTCCAGCTTTTTTGCCTTCCAGTGCTTCACAGCCGGCAAAACATCCAAAAGCTCAGTTTGTCCGACCATTTCATCTACCGTTCGGAAACCCAGCTCCGCCATATATTCGCGCAGTTCCTGAGCGATAAAGCGTAAAAATCTTTCCACAAAATCGGGTTTTCCGGCAAACTTTTTGCGGAGAGAAGCATCCTGGGTCGCAACGCCCACGGGACAGGTGTTCAAATGGCATTTGCGCATCAAAACACAACCCAGGGACACCAGCAGGGTGGTGCCAAATCCGAATTCCTCTGCACCCATCAAAGCAGCAATGGCCAGATCACGCCCCGTCTTTAATTGCCCGTCGGTTTGTACCTTGATCCGGTCGCGAAGGTTGTTAAAAACCAGTGACTGCTGGGTTTCCGCCAGCCCGAGTTCCCAGGGCAATCCGGCATGTTTAATGGCTGTGAGCGGCGAAGCGCCTGTTCCACCGTCATGTCCGGATATAAGCACCATGTCGGCCTTCGCTTTGGCGACGCCTGATGCAATAGTACCGACGCCGACTTCGGAAACCAGTTTGACCGATACCCGGCACTTTGTATTAACCGCCTTGAGATCGTAGATCAGCTGCGCTAAATCCTCGATGGAATAAATATCGTGATGCGGCGGCGGTGAAATAAGCGTTACGCCGGGGGTGGTGTGCCTGACTTTGGCGATTTCGGGGCTGACTTTATGTCCCGGCAATTGACCGCCCTCGCCCGGTTTCGCTCCCTGTGCCATTTTAATCTGCAGTTCATCCGCATTCACCAGATATTCCGTGGTGACGCCGAACCGTCCCGAAGCAACCTGCTTGGTGGCGGACCTTTTGCTGTCGCCGTTGGGCAACGGGATAAACCGCTCGGGGTCTTCACCGCCTTCACCCGAATTACTGCGCGCACCCAGGCGGTTCATGGCAATGGCAATGGATTCGTGAGCTTCCCGGCTGATGGAGCCAAAGGACATGGCCGCACCGCAAAACCGCCGGGTAATGGCCTCAACCGGTTCAACCTCTTCAATGGGTATGGATTGGCTCTTTTTAAAGCGGAACATGCTTCGCACGGTATTAAAATGGGAGGAATTATCATCGACAATCCGCGTGTATTGTTTGAACAGTTGATAATCATTGAGTTGAACCGCCATTTGAAGCAAGTACACCGCTTCCGGTGAAAACAGGTGGTGTTCCCCGCCTTTCCGGATAAAATAGTTACCGCCCGGATCCAAAAGGCGGTCCGGATCGCCTTGTATGGGGAAAGCCCGGGAATGCCGCACAAGCGTCTCCTGAGCCATTTCATCCAGGCCGATTCCGCCGATGCGGGAGGATGTGCCGCAAAAATACTCGTCGATAACCTCTCTGTTGATACCGACAGCTTCAAAAATCTGCGATCCGAAATAACTATGCAGGGTTGAAATGCCCATGCGGCTCAACGTTTTCAGTAATCCTTTCTTAACCGCCGTAATGTAATTATCCATTGCATCTTCGGGTGTTAAATCCTGGTCCAGCAAGCCCGATTCCACCAGTTCCCGAATGGAGGCAAATGCCAGATAAGGAAAAATGGCGTCCGCGCCATAGGCCGTCAGCAATGCAAAATGTATCACCTCACGAATCTCTCCGGAGGCAATAACAATGGAGATTCTGTTTCGCAATCCGTTTTTGATCAAATAATGATGCAAAGCAGAAACCGCTAAAAGTGCAGGAACCGGTGCCCGCTGCTGATCCATATTCCGGTCGGTTAGAATAACCATGGTTGCGCCGTTTTGAATGGCCTCTTCGGTTTCTTTGAATATTCTTTTGAGTGTTTTTTGTAATTCGCCCTTTTTCCCTGTTACAGGGAAAAGTATATCGATATTTCGCGCCTTTATGTCCGGATGTTCCGATTCGCGAATCAGTACCATGTCTTCCGGTGTTAAAATGGGAAAATCCAGTTTCAAACCGCGATAGTGCTCCGGGGTTTCACCCAGAAAATTCTTTTCATGGCCGACAAAACTTTCCAGCGACATCACCAGTTCTTCACGCAGCGGATCGATGGGCGGATTGGTTACCTGGGCAAATAATTGTTTAAAATAAGAGAAAACCAGTTGAGGGCGGTCTGAAAAGACCGCCAGCGCTGCGTCGTTGCCCATAGATCCCACGGCTTCCTGGCCGCGGGATGCCATGGGATTCAAAATCATTTTCAGGTCTTCGTCGGTATAACCGAAAGCATGCTGTTTGCGGCGCAGCGCCATAAAATCCCGCGGAGGTATTTTAGAGGGTTTAAAAAGTCCCCGCAATTGTATGTGATTCTCCTTGATCCAGCGCCGGTAGGGTTTTTGTCGTGAAATTTTTGCCTTTATCTCGTTATCCGGTACGATCCGCTTTTGCTGCAAATCAACAAGCAGCATTTTCCCGGGCTGCAGACGGCCGCGTTGCCTGATTTTTTCAGCAGGAATATCGAGCACACCGGTTTCGGAAGCAACGATAATGATACCATCCTTGGTAACCGTAAAACGCATGGGCCGTAAACCGTTACGGTCAAGGGTTGCCCCGATAAAGCGTCCGTCGGTAAAAACAATAGCGGCCGGACCATCCCAGGGTTCCATTAGAGAAGAATGATACTCGTAAAACGCGCGTTTATCCTCGCTCATTTTGATTTTTGGGCCATATGCCTCGGGAATCATCATCATAATCGAATGTGGTAAAGTCCGCCCGGCTTTGATCAGCAACTCTAAAGCATTGTCGAATATCGCCGAATCGGATCCGCTTTCGATGAGAATCGGTTTGATTTTTTCGATATCCTTGCCGAAGAGTGTGGATTGCATATTCGCCTCGCGCGACCGCATTTTGTTAATATTACCGCGCAGGGTATTGATTTCGCCGTTGTGTGCCAGCGTCCTGAACGGCTGCGCTAAACGCCAGGTTGGCAGGGTATTGGTACTGAACCGGGAATGAACGAGGGCAAAAGCGCTGGCGAAGCCACTATGGCTCAGATCCGGAAAAAATTTGGGGATCTGGCTGGCGGTCAGCAGGCCTTTGTATACAATTATACGGCTGGAAAGACTGCAAATATAGAACTGGCTGATATCCTCATCCTTCAGACGATCGATCTCTTTTTCCACCAGCCGCCTGATAACATACAACTTGCGCTCGAAAACCTCCGGCGAGAGCTCGCCATAGTGAACAAAAAATTGTTCTATGAGCGGCTCTGTGGAAAACGCCAAACCGCCCAGACAGCTATTATCTACCGGCACGGGCCGCCAGCCAAGAACGCGGCATCCTTCCAAAGCGGCGATTGACTCGATCACTTTTTTGCACCGGTTTGCCAATTCCGAGCGGGACGGCAGAAAAACCATACCCACGCCGTATCTATCGGGGATTCCGAGGCCGTCGATGTGGCGGCACTCGGATTTGAAAAAATCATGTGGTATTTGCAGCATCAATCCCGCCCCATCACCGGTGGATTTGTCACCGCCGATGGCACCCCGGTGCTCCAGATTGATCAGTATTTGCATGGCATTTTTTACAATTTTGTGTTCGGGCTCGGCATCGAGTCTGGCGATAAATCCCACACCGCAACTGTCGTGTTCATTTTTTGGATCGTACAGTCCAAAAGGGCGGGCAAATCCACCTGCATCCAGTTCAAAAAGTTGTCCATATTGCATAAGTCGCACTTTCTCAAATCGAATAAATTAAAAGATAATTCGGGCCCCAAATTACACGCAGGTATAAAAAGGGGGTAAAGTAAAAATCAACAATCATGCCACATCACCAAAAAAGCCGTAACCCCAATAAAAACAAAAATGAAAATATTGAATGACACCATAAAATGTCAAAAAATACAACAAATTTGTTGTATTTTTATGAAAAAATTACAAATTTGTATGTTTTTTGCCGTCAGGTTTACCATTTACTCAACAGGTGCACCACAAAGCGATAGGTTGCAAGGCCAAAAATACTCAAAGCCACGAGAAAACAATATATTTATAAAAAAATTCTTTTGTTGCCACAATATTTTGCCATACGGGAATTAAACAACAAATTCGTGACAATAAATTATAAATATAACATTATTGTAACATCCGAGGCCGAAAGGTGTTTTTTCCGCCTCGTAAGACCTCAATTACCAGTGGGGAAAAAGATTTGGAATAATCTTATAATCTTCATCTGCGTGGTGGAACGGGAAAAAGTAAAAAACGCTGGTAAAATTATTTTTGCCACGAAATCCGCAAAGCGCATCGCCGTCAACCAAATTTAGCTTTAATGAATTTGTTATTATTTATGACGGTTACTATTCTGTTTTATTTTTTTGCCACGGATCGACACTGATCCCACTCAACGCATAGCCGTCAACCTAAGTGAGTGCGCTGATACAATTTATGATTTTTTTCCCTTGCAAAGCGCTTTATAGATGTCTTGACTTGGAATGGAAACAATAGATAATAATTCGAATTAAGGAAAACTGCCAAGACAGCCGGTCTTTCACTTTTGGATAAACAATATATAGCATATGACATTAATTATTTGTTTGTAAATTAATTATATTTATTTTTCTCTCTCATTATTGAATTATTCAAATGAGCCTTGTACTTTCGATGTGTTTTACTAATACCTATCCGTGTTCAATCCGTGTTAATCAGTGGCTAAAAAACAAGAATTAGGTTATATAATTTCAATAATTTAATAACGCATAATAATATTTTTAGGTTGACGCCAATGCCGAGTTGTTGGATCCGTGGCTTTGTCTTTTTAAAGTTTTTTCATGACCTCCTCGAGGCGGCGAGCGGCCTCCTCTTTATGATCCTTGTCGTCGGAATCCTTTTCCGGAAGGTCGGCTACTTTTTCGTATTCGGCTTTCGCCAGCGCCCATTCCTTTATGCCTTCGTAGGTGATGCCCAGTTCCAGATGATGATTGATATGCTCCGGTTTGAGCTC